>JBAUGM010000032.1:0-17543 GCA_049679725.1 Tepidisphaeraceae bacterium | reverse complement strand
GTCGTATCCGATGCCGGTCGCGTGGCGCTGGCGGACGCGTGGCTCGAACCGTTGCCGGATGTGTCGACCGCGACGACGCGGTAGAAGCTCGCGACGTTCGCCGGCGCGGTCGCATCGATGTAGTCGCTCGTCGTCAGGATGCTGGTGTTCAGCTTCGTGTACGTGCCGTTGAGCGAGCTGCTGCGGTAGACGTCGTAGCCGGCGAGGTCGACTTCGGGGTTGTTGTTCCAGTCGAGGACGATGCCGCCGGTCGTGCCGGTGGCGACCAGGCCGGTGGGCGTCGCGGGGGGCGTGGAGTCGGCGGCGCGGATGGCGCTGATCGTCGCCGGCGCGGATTCGGTGCCGTTGAGGTTGACCGCGACGATGCGGTAGAAGCTGGTGGCCGCCAGCGGCGCGGTCGTGTCGACGTAGTCGCTGTGGGTGAGGACGGCGCTGTTGAGCTTCGTGTACGTGCCGCCCTCGGTGTCGCTGCGGTAGACGTTGTAGCCGCGGAGGTTCGCCTCGGTGTTGTCGTTCCAGTTCAGCGCGATGCCCGCGCCGGTGCTGGCAGCGGCAAGACCCGTCGGGACGCCGGGGCCGTTCTCGGGCTTGATGTTGGTGATGAGGTAGACGTTGTCCTGGTAGTCGTAGTTAATGGCCGCGTAATCCATCACCATGATGTAGGTGTCGGGGATGACGATGCCGTTGCGGTCCTTGGCGACGAAGAAGCGGATGTGGTGCCCGCCGTCGGATGCGCTGGCGTTGAGCGCGGGGTCGCTGTACTCGTTGTCCACGCGGAACCCGAAGGTGCCGGTGTGGGAGAACGTCGCCACCGCGGGGGCGAGGGAGCCGTCGATGCGCGGGAGGACGGTCTGCCCGTCGGCGCCGGCGTGGGTGAAGAGGATCGTGCCGCTGGTGGTGCCCTTGTTGAAATACCGGATGTTGGCCACGCTCCCCTGCGTGTGATACGCGGAGAGTTGGCGGACGCCGATCGTCTTGCTCGCGTCGGCGCGCAGCCAGTAAGGCGAGAGCACTTCATCGCCCACGCGCTCGACGGCGCCGTCGTTGGACAGCTCTTCGCCGGGGTTGGTGATCGTGGTCCCGTAGCCGAACAGCTGCATGTGCTGCTCCAGCGTGGGCTCGGGGTTTTCCGACTGGTTTTGCCGCCAGCCGGCGAGCTGGATCACGGTCGTGGGCTCGTCGGCGTCGCTCGACGTGATCGTGAGCTGCCCGGTGTGAAGCGTGCCGGACGTGGCCTTGAAGCGGACGGTGATGTCGACGAACCCGCCGTCGGCGGGGACGGTGAACGGAATCGACGGGTTGCCGACCAGCTCCCAGGAGCTGCTGATCGACATGCCGGAGATCGTCAGGTCGCTTGTGCCCGTGTTGCGGATGCGCAGGACGCCGGTGTCCTTGACGTAGTTGGGGAACGTCGAGTTCGGCGTGGTGATCTTGGCGAACACCATGCGGTCGTTGAACGGGACCTTGTCGAGGTTCTCGACGCCGATCTCCGCGCCCGCGGCGGCGGCCTTGACGTTGCGGAGGATGTAGACGACGTCCTGGTTGTCCGGCGTGTTGAACTCGGCTTCTTCAAACGCGACGACGTACGCGTTGGGCACCACGACGCCGTTGCCGTCCTTCAGCGCGTAGACGCGGACCTTGCGGCGGTTGTTCGCATCCGGGTCCCAGGTGTTGAGCACGTCCTCACTGAAGACCTGGCGAGTGCCGAACTTCGGCGCATCGACGTACAGCCCGAACGCGGCCGAGCCGGGGTCGAAGGATGTCGCGCCGTTGACGACGGGGGCGACGGTCTGCTCCTGGCTGGAGCCGATGGTGAACAGCTGCGTCGTGTCGGTCGGGTTGCCGGGCGTGTAGTAGCCGCCGCGGAATGCGACGCCGCCCTGCGATGCGCCGAAGACGGACAGGAACTCCATCGTGACCGGGCCGCTGCCGGCCTTCTGGAAGCGCGGGATCACCAGCTCGTCGTTGGGCGTCTGGAGCGGGTTGCTCGCGTCGTAGAGGAAGGTCGTGAGCGCATCGGCGTCGCCGGTGACGATCGGGATCTGGTGCAAGTCGAGCACGCGCTGCAGCGAAGGCTCGTTGCTGCCGCCCGTGCCGCTCGTGCCCAGGGCGCGGAGGGGGACGGTGATCGTGGGCGAGTCCGGGTCGCTGGTCTGGATGACGAGGTTGGCGTTGTAGATGCGCGTGTTCGTCGCCGTGAACTTCACGGCGACCTGCGCCGACTCGCCCGGCTGAAGCGTGAGCGGCAGCGTCGGTTTGGTGAGCGTCCACTTGCTCGCGTCGGCGCCGGTGAGCGTGAACGCGTCGCTGTCGAGCACGAGCGGCCCGGTGCCGGTGTTCTTGACCGTGACGGATTGCGTCTGCCCGCCGGAGCTGGTCGGGTCGTTGAAGACGAGCTTCTTCTTGTCGACTTCGGCGTTGGCGCCGGGGGTGATGGGGCGCGCGAGCGTGATCTTCTGCCCGCCGTGCTCGACGACGTAGATGAAGCCGTTGGCGGCGTTGACCTCCAGGTCGAGCGGGTCGTTGAAACTGACGAGGCCCGGGATGTTGACGTTGACGCCGGTGATCGCGCCGCCCGCGCCGGGAGTGAGAGCGACGACGTTGTTCCCGACGGAGTACTGGACGACGAGGATCTTGCCGTCGAGCGACCCGCCGAACGCGGTGCCGCCGGACTTGTACTCGATCACCCCGTTGGGCGACTGGTTCTCGCCGAAGTCGTAGGCGAAGCCCTGGTAGTCGGCGTCGGGCTGGGTGCCGACGGGGTAGGAGACGACTTCGGCAGGGTTGACGCCGCTGGTCGGGTTGCCGCCGTTGAGGACGTAGTTGCCCAGCAGCGGGTTGGGGTGGCCGTAGTAGCCGCCCTGGATGACGTCGAACAGGTAGTCGTTCATCGTCTCCTGCACGCTCGACAACCCCGGCGCGCCGCCGCCGGCGGGCGTGTTGCCGCCCGCTGCGGAGCCGTTGGTCGGGACGTACAGGTGGCCGTTGCTGTGGAACAGCAGGTCGTAGGCGTTGCGGACGCCTTGGCCGTAGATGGTGAGCGGGGCGTTGGCGGCGAAGGGGTTGTAGGCGCCGCCGTCTTCGGTCTTGGCGTCGAGCGTCGTGCCGGCGGGGACCAGGCTCGGGTCGAGGCGCAGCACGGCGCCGCTAAGCAGGTGCTCGGCGCGCAGCCCCCACGCATTGTCGGGGCTGCCCATCGCGCTCTGGCTGCCCTGCGTGAAGTAGAGCTTCCCGTCGGTGGGGCTGAAGGCGATCTGGTTGGTCGTGTGATCGCGGATCGAGCGCGGGAGGTTCTTCACCACGTGGGTGACGGTCGCGAGGTTCGGGCCGGAGAGCTTGCTGATCTTGCCCGACCAGTCGAGGGCGTTCTCCATCGCGTAGAAGCTGTGCGAGACCCAGAGGATCAGGTTGCTCGCGGTCGAGGTCGGGTCGAACGCGATGCCGGTGAGGAACCGGTTGCCGCCCTCGGCGGTCTGGAGCGAGGTGATGTTCTCGGCGGCGCCAAGTGTGCCGTCGGCGTTGATGTTGAAGCGCTGAATGAGCCCGTCGAGCGTGGCGGCGTAGAGCTTGCCGTCCGGGCCCAACTTGACGGCCGAGTACGACTTGCCGCTGGCCGTGTTGAGGTTGACCTTCTCGAACGCGTAGTTTGTGTTCACCTCGCCGCCGGTCGTGCCGGTGGTGAAGGAGATCGTGTAGGGGACGAACGATGCGCCGCTGGTGTCCTTGACGCCCGAGGTGATCTGGAACGTGTAGTTCGTGTTCGGATCGAGCAGGACGGTGGGGGCGAAGTTGATCGTGTCGCCGCCGCCGGAGGTGTCGATGTCGCCGGGGACGAGCTGTCCGTCACTGGTGCGGAACAGTTTGACGGTGTTGGCGTTGAGGGTGTTGTCGTCGACGCCCGCGCCGGGCGTGGGGAGGTTGACGCTGTTGCGCACGGCCGCGTCGCGCGGGACGTTGGTCTGCCCGTCGGCGGGGTCGGAGGCGGTGATGCTGGGCTGCTGGCCGACGGGTACGCCCGCCTGGATCTCGAAGCGGTCGAACGTGGCCGTCATCGGGCCGATGTCGTTCTTGTGCATCGCGATCAAGCCCGCCCGGCCGGCGCTGCTGAAGAACTGGCCCTTCTTCGTCCCCGTGAGCGTCAACTCCTGCGAGATCTTGACGAACGCGCCGCCGTTGATCGAGTAGAAGGCCGTCACCTTGCCCGATGCGGCGTCGCCGACGAGGCGCAGGTCCAGCGTGTTGATCGACGCGAAGTTGCCGACGTTCGTGTACGTGTTGTCGATGTTCGAGCCCTGCAGCGCGTGGCTGTGGACTCCGTTGGTCGTCTGCTCGTCGATGAACTGGATGGCCGTCCCGCTGCTGCGCGCGGAGGCGACGAGCTTGACGTAGTTGTCCTGGTCGGGGCCGAACATGATGCCGGCCTGCTCGCTTGGGTTGTCGATGAAGCTGAGCGGGCCCTTGAGGCGCGCCGTGATGGACCAGCCGTTGGTCGTCGCGTTGAACTGCGTTTCCAGACCGTTGACGAGCGTGTTGTCGCCGTTGTAATTGCCGCCCGCGGCGCTGGTGCCGGTGGTGGTGATCTTCAGCACGCCCGCGGCGGTGTCGAGGTCGATCTTCGAGGCGTCGTACTGGGTGCCGTTCTTGTTGGTCTGGATGCGCGTGAAACCGGTGCCCTGGCCGTCCTTGTCGAGCACTTCGCCGCGGTCGGAGCCGAAGTCGAGCACGAAGGGGAGAGTCTGGATCGTCGAGGCGGAGAAGAACCTCCGGCCCTCGAGCGATTCGATGACGGGAATCCAGGCAGACGCCAACGACCGATCAGCAATGTCACGAGTACGACCACCCACTGCATTCTCTCCTTCGTAAGGGCGAACCTCGTGTTCGCCCTTTCGATTGAGGGCGAAGACAAGCTTCGCCCCTACGGGATAGACCTACCCCGGCCGCGCCGTGCCACGCAGGGCAGGGGACGCGGGTAAAGGGGGGACTGTTTCTGCAACAACTGCTATCTGGACACGTGAGGACGCATCGAGCGGCGCCGATTCCTTCCGGCTTACTGGCACCCACCGGCGGGTACTCAAACATAGCACAGAGTCGGAGCCCGGCCACCCAACGTTTCATCGTCAAGAACTCAACGTCCGAATAAATCGGTCTTGCCGATTCCGCGGCCTGCGGATAGCGTTAAGGTGCGAGAAAACGCATGTCCGGCGTCCGGAAGGGCTTTCTGGGACGCTATAAAACGCGATCCTCGGAACAGCGCTGACGCCGGCGCGCGATTGCTGCGGCATGTGGGGGAGATTCACCGTAAACTATGAGCGGCGTTACAGCTTAGCCAGGCTCTCTCGCCCGCATCCGGAGGCGATGGTTCGCCCGGGGATCACCCCAACGGGAAAGGCATTAACGACATGCAGGTTGTTCTCGTCATGTTCAGGCCCGACGGGCAGCGGCGAAGCTTCTCGGTCGTGCGCGACATGACCGTTATCGGACGCCGCGAGGACTGCGACCTTCGCATCCCGCTCGGCGACGTCTCCCGCAAGCACTGCCGGCTGATCAAGGACGGCGACGCGATCCGCGTCGAAGACCTCGGCAGCTCCAACGGAACCTACCGCAACGGCCAGCGCATCCAGCAGTCGGAGTTCGCCGCGGGCGACACGCTGCAGGTCGGGCCGATCGTGTTCGTCCTGCAGATCGACGGCGTGCCGGAGGACGAGGAGCTGCAGCCCGTGACCAGTGCCGCCGGCGCCGTGGGCGCGCCTGCCGCTACGGGGGAGGCGGAAGACGAGCTGACGGTCGTCGAGGAAGAGGGTGGTGACGACGAGAACGCGCCGTTCGACCCGATGGAAGCGCTGAGCGCCGCGGAGGGGTCGGGCTTCGAGTTCGCGATCGAAGAAGAGATGGCCGCCGCTGCCGCTGCCCAGACCGGGGAAGAGGACGTGCAGGTGGACCTGAGTGAAGGCGAGGCCGCTGTAGAGGCGGCCGCCGAAGCGCCCGCCGAACTCGAAGACGCGCCGGCGGAGCAGGAGGAAGCGGAGGTCGTGCTCGACGACGAAGCGCCCGCGGAATCGGACGAAGCCCCGGTCGATCTCGATGGAGCGCGGGCGGAACTGGAAGAGGCCGCGGAGGACCTCGAGGAAGCGCCCGTCGACCTCGAAGAGTCGGAGCACGATCAGAAGGCGTAAGCACGCCGACCGATCACCCTGCCTTGGGAGTTACGTCATCCTGAGAGTTTGTGAATCTATTCGTGGCACGGGTTTTCAACCCGTGTTCTCATACGCCTCAGGCTTGATTCGCCCGGCGTTGTCATCCTGAGGTACTCCGAAGGATCTCGGGCTCGAGAGCGATTTTCGAGCCCGAGATCCCTCAGGTCGCTTGGGCTCCATCGGGATGACGTGCAGCGCGACTGACGACAGGCGTTCATCGAGAGTTGTTGCACACGCCGACTACGACTTCGTCGCCTTCGCGAGCTGCTCCAGTCGCATCGCCGCGCGCGTCGCGTAGCGCTCGTACTCCGTCCGATCCTCCGCCATCGCATCGTACACGCCCGGCCGGCGCAGGATCTGGCGATTGCCCATGATGATCTGCGCGTATTGTTCGGGCGTGAGCTGATCCGCGGTCAACCGGTTGGTCCCCGGCGGGAACAGCTCGGCGACGAACTGGTCGTCGATGTGGTACCGTACGATCATGTACTCGCTCTGCGTCAGCGACTTCTTGTAATGCTCGGTCGCGCTGGCGATCAGCCGGTCGCGCTCGGAGCCGGTCGCGAGCTGGGCGGCGAGGTAGTCGTGGTCGCCCTGCACCAGCGCGATCATGTTCTCCAGGTGCTCCACGTGGAACTCGTAGGTGTTGCGGTTGACCGCGTGCACCTGGAGGTGGCGCTCGTACTCCTTCAGCGCATCCTGAAACAACCTGCCCGCTCGCTCGTACTCGAACAGCGCTTCCTGCACGGCGCCGGCGGCGGGGGCCTGGTTGACGGCGATGTCGGCGGTCGGCAATTCGAGGTCGATCCGCTCGGTGGGGATTTCCTTGCCGAACGCCGCCAGCTCCACCTTGCGGGCGCGCTCCATCTCCTCTTCGCCCCACATGCGGAGCGACAACCCCGGGCGGCTGTCGATCACCAAATCGGAGATCTGCGCGTGTCGCTGCTTCCCGACGTCCTGCAGCACCTGGGCGCGCTTGAAGTAGTTGTATCCCAGCGCCTGCGGCGAGATGCCGTAGGGGAACGGCTGGTACGGCTCGAGGTACTGCAGCTCCGCATCGGTGTTCCAGGGCGAATCGGCTTTGAGCGACGCCGGGCGCGGGGAGCGGACGTCGAGGTACTGCGGCAGGAGCATGCCCTTCTCGTCGAGCATCGCGTCCATCTTGAGCGGCCGCCAACCGGGGTCGGCGCGGTTGAGCTTCTCGGCGGCCTTGTGCGGCTTGGTCTCGTCGCGCACGCGCCCGCGGTAGTACTGCTTCTCGCTGGCGCCGCCGAGCTTGTCGAAATAGACGCTGCCGATCGCGTAGAGGATGTTGATGTTGCTCGGGCGTTCGCGGTCGACGTTCTTCGCGTACTCCAGCGCGTCGAGGATCGTCGTGTACTTGTTGGCGTTGGACGCCATCTGCACGGAGACGTTGTAGGCCTTGTTCCAGATCTGAAAGATGTGGACGGTGTCGAACTCCGGCTGGAGGAGGCGGATCCATTCGACCTTGGTGTCGAAGTCTTCGAGGTTCTTCTCGGTCTTCTGCCCTTCGCTGCTGGTCCACAGGAGCATGACGAGCGGCCCGCGCAGCCCGCCGAGCAGCAGGGCGAGGGCGAAGCTGTTCATGTTGCTGAGGTTCGCGCCGGTCTGCACCTGGCCCGCGCCCGCGCCGCCGCGCTGGCTCTCGGCCATGTGGCGCGTGAAGCCCGCCGCGACCAGCGCGACGATCATGATCGCCACGATCGCGACGCGGCTTCGTTTCCGACCACCTTCCACCGAGCTCATGCCGCCGCCGTTGCTTGTCATCGCGCCACTGCTTGTCACGGAGTTGTCGCTGGTCATCGAGCCACCGGTCATCGAGCCACTGGTCATGGAGCCGCGGCTGGTCATGGAGCCACCTCTTTGTTCCTCAGCAGCACGTACGCCAGCACCACCAGCGGGATGCCGAAGCCGAACGTCACCGTCGCCGCCTCCAGCAGCTTGCTGGAGGGGATCGTGATCCCGCGCTCGATGTCTTCCGTCGCCGGGTAGCGGGAGATGTCCGGCAGGATCGTCGCGAACCCCTTCAGGGCCGTCGACAGCGCGTTCACCGACGAGCTGACGACCTTGGCCCGCGCCCCGGCCCCCGCGCCGGCGCCGAACAGGTCGGTCGCCACCTGGTTGCCCATCTCCGAACCGAGCGAGTCGCTGATCTGCTGCACGCCCCAGTGCCCGAGCAGGATGACCAGCGTCAGCACCACCGCGATCGGCCAGGACAGGAACGTGCTCGTGAAGATCGCCACGGCCGTCACGAGGACGGACATGAGCCAGAGGATGAGCAGGCTCTTGAACAGGTTCAGCTCGAACGGCTGGCGCTCGCGGATGAGCGAGAGGCTCGCGGGGGTGAGGCTGGCGTAGTGGCCCCTGGTTTGGTTGTGGATCTCGACGTCGAAGTTACCGCCCGCCATGGCGTCGGCAGGGAAGCTGAAGAACGACGGCCGGCCCGATTCGGGCATGACCCGCTCCGCGGGCGAGACGGTTCCCGTCCCGGTGTTTCGCACGACCACGGACAGATTCGTCGGGTCTTCCGAGTTCTCGTCGTAGTCGCCGCTGCGCTCGATGCCCATGCGCATCTCAAAGGGGACGCGCCCGTCCGATGAGGCGGCCCCGTCCACGTCCGCCTCGCGGAAGCTGTAGACGGCGACCGGCGCCTTGTCGGCTTCGGGCTCCCCGCGCAGCTGATTTCCCTGGCTGCTCGAGCGCCCGCGGAACAGGACCACCGCGCGATCGGCGCCGTCGAGTTGATCCTTCACGGGGTTGAGCGCAACGCCTTCGCCGCTCGGCCCGGGGACCTGCATGATCATCGGGCTGTCGCCGACGAACAGCCGCGTGTTGGGCGACGGGCTGGTGACCTGCACCCAGACGCGCTCGTGCTTCGACATCTCGCCTGCCGTCTCCGGCGTGATGAACGCGGCGATCTCGTTCTGGCCCGTCGCGTCGCTCAGGTAGATTTCCTTCTTGTCGCTGATCCCCGCGCCGCGAATGGCGACGGCCGAGCCGATCGAGTTGAGGTTCTCGTTGAGGATGACGAACGACACATAGGGCTGTTCGGTTTTCTTGATGACGCCGCGCTCGTCCGGCGGGACGATCCACGGGACCATGTACGGGTACGGCTCGCTCGCCGACGCTTGCGTCGTCGCAGCCCCCGCAGCCGCCGCGTCCGCTTCGTCACCCTTCCCCTTCGCCGCCCCATGCTGCTCGAAGCCGATGCGCGCGATCAGCACCGCGCCCTGCGCGCCCGGCGGGTTCGACTGACTCCCCGCCTGCCCACCCATCGACCCCTTCGGCAGCTCGAACGGGACGATCATGTCGCCCTCGCCCTCGCCCACCATCCACCGCCGACCCTGTGCGTCCGGCAACCGACCGTAAATCTGCATGCGCGTCGGCTCGGCCAGCGCCTTCGCCTGAAGCAGCCCCGCGTCGCGGTAGTGGGCGAGCGTGTTGCGGCTCGACTCCGGCACCGTGCCGTTCTCCAGCCGCTGCGCGATGTCGCCCTGCATGCCCCACGCGCGGACGCGCAGGTAGCCCCACGTGAACAAGCCCATGATCAGCAGGATCGTCGCCGACACCCGCGCGAACCCCACGACCTTCCCCAGCACGATCTCCAGTCGCGTCGTGGGCTTCGTCACGACGGTGTAGATGACGCGGTTCTCGATCTCGCGCGGCAAGCTCGTGCAGGCGAGGATGATCGTCGTGATCACCACGACCAGCCCGGTCGCGAACAGGCAGAACTTGATCGTCTGGCGGATCGCGTCCAGCTCGTCGAACGGCTTTTGCAACTGCGACACGACGATCACGCCCAAAATCGCCAGCGGCGTAATCCACAGCACCCGCCGGCGGATCGATTCGTCGAAGCACACCCCGGAGATGGCCCATACCCGACCCCAACTGAAGCGCAGCACGTCGCGCAGGCCGAACAGGACGAGCCCGATCAGCACGATCGCGCCGAACGCGAACCAGCCGAGGTTGCGATGCAGGAATTCCGGAGCGGCCAGCGCAAGCATCTGATGAAGAAGCATGAGTCCCTCAATCATAACGACATGCGGCGGCCGATCAAAAGTCGCGGGGACTGGTGAGTGACGGTGTGACGGAGTGGGTGTGACCGAGTCGTGGGAATGGCTGAACGATCCCGGGTGTTACGTGGCGCGTCCGATCAGGCACGGCGCTTCCGAGTCTCCGTGGTCGCCTCCGTCTCCAAGCGGTGGACGAGCGACAACACCTCTGCGGCGAAGCGCTTAAACGCCGGCGAGCCGCGGTCCTCGAGCTGGGCAACGCCGTGTTTCAGCGACCGGCTGATGCTGGTTTCACTGTCCTCGACCGGCACGAATAACTCGTGCAGCGGTACGTCCAACGCGTCCGCAAGTCTGTCGATCGCCTCAAACGAGGCCGTCTTGTCCCCGCGTTCGAGGTCCCCGATGTGCTTGTACCCCAGCGATGCCGCTTGCCCGAGCTCTTCGAGCGTCATCTTTCGCGCCTTGCGAAGCATCCGCAGCCGAATGCCGAAAACAGTCTTTGCGTCTTGTCGTCCCTTCGCCACGGGGTGCGATGGTAGATAGGCTCGCCGATGCGAAAACCTTCTTTAAGCAGATAAATCGTCTTGACTATTACACAAATGGATGTAGTTTCGCCGCGATTCTGATTTGCTGCGTGTGATTAAGATCCGTTGTTTGCTTCCCTTCACGGAGGAGATCATCATGCCCGGACCATTCGCTAACGTCTTCTCGTCGATCGATCCGAGCGCCTTCGCCGCCGCCCTTGCAGGAGGTGAGATTCCCGTCGACCAACCAACATCCCTCGCGGAACTTCGCCAGGGTTTGCCTGCTCGGGGCGTTCATCGCGCGCGTCTGGCCACGCCGTCGCGCTGTGAGCCGCTGGAGAGCCGGCGGATGCTCGCGGCGAACATCTACTTCTTCGAGGGTATTCACTACGAGCCCGCGCCGCCGACCACCGCGAACTGGTCGCCCCTCAACGAGTTCGGCGGGGTCGACTTCACTCACGAACGCACCAGCGCGACGCTCAATCTCTCGGGCATTCCCGAGCACGCGCTGCTGTCGCTCAACGGCTATGTCGAACCCGGCGGCTACCAATCGGAGCAGGACCCGGCGACCCTGACGGTCACCTTCGCTGGCCAGCCCGCTCAGACGATCCTTTTCGACGGCATCACCCCGCCCGCCTCGTGGGCGTTCGGCGGCATGTTCCAGCACGATCAGGATACGCTGACGGTCACCCTGACCGCCTCCGGACTCGACGAGGGTGACGCAATCGCCTTGTTCAACATGTCCGTCGACACCGTCGATCCGGTCATCACCGTCGAATCGGAAGTCATCACCATCGATGACGAGGACGGACCGGAGGAGGTCACGGTGACCGCAACCGACCCGT
Source organism: Tepidisphaeraceae bacterium (assembly GCA_049679725.1). Lineage (GTDB taxonomy): Bacteria > Planctomycetota > Phycisphaerae > Tepidisphaerales > Tepidisphaeraceae > DASYWJ01. The sequence goes on along the minus strand of JBAUGM010000032.1, from coordinate 5,949 downwards.
CGGGCAACCCGCTGGAAGGCGTGGAACTCAACGTCATCGAGTACGACGGGAACATCATCCAGCCGCAGCAGCAGAGCGTCACCACAGGGGCAGACGGCACGGCGACGATCGACGTGGCCGGCGTCGGCGAAGGGACGAGCATTCTCAAGGTCCAAGCGCCGGGTGGACTACAGGCGCAAGGAAACGTGCAGGCGGGCCCTTTCCGCATCGCCATTGCTGGGCCGGCCACCCTTTGGCAAGGGGAACGTGGAACTTACACGATTACGCTAAAGATGGCCGGGGGTGATGGAACTGAGCCGGCGCGCGACAAGGAGGTGTCCGTGGCGCTTGACGGCGCACACGTCAAGCGCATAGGCGGGGGGCAACTGCGGACCGACAATAATGGGAAGGTGGAAGTCGTCCTCGAGGGGGTCGGCCCGACCGGACTACAGCCGACGGAGATTACAGCGAGCAAAGGTCTCTTGGCGGTCCAAAAGCTCCCTGTTCACGTATTGCCAGTCCTCGTAACGTTGGACATGGCGACCGCCACCGTCAACGTGAACGGCGAAATCATGATCAAGGCGACCGTCACCGCTGGCCTCCACGGCGTCGCGGGCATTCACCTCACCCCAAGTCTCTCACAGGGCCAGAACAATTTCGTCTCGGTTCAATCTGTTTCAGGTCCGTCGAATGCGGACGGCGAGGTGACCTTCATTTTGAAGGGACTAGCCGTCGGGACGGCGACCTTCCGGGCGTACGCGGGAAATGAGCCGTCACCCCCATGTACAATTACCGTTGAGCGTGAGGAGGAATAAGATTCGCGTCTCTCTACGCGATGCGCGACGCTCGTTGCTCACCGTGGCCGCCGCTGCATCGATACTGTTCAGTGTGGCGGTGACCGCGATGTGGGTGCGCAGTTACTTCGTGTATGACTATGTCGTCCGCATCCGTGAAGTCAGCTGGCACTTTTCGTCGTGCTGGGGTCGTGTGACGGTGCACGTCGGATGGCTGCGCGGCAGTATCGACCAGAAGGACGAGAGCTTCCGCTACTATCAGCCGTATCCGCCTCGGCCGGTCGCGCGTCTGCGGGGACCAGAGTCGGCGGGCGTAACGCACAACTGGCGGGCACTTGGCTTCAGATTCAGGAGGGCGGTGCCGGCTGCGGCAACCCCTCAATCCGGGGGCCGCGGGACTGCCGACCACAACATTAGCGTTGGAGTGCCGTACTGGTTCCTCGTCCTCCTGACGGGCGCACCGCCGGGGTGGTGGTTTCGCCGGCGATGGCACGAGCGGCGGCGCGAGCGCCGGCGTCGGCTCGGGCAGTGCGAGCACTGCGGATATGACCTCCGCGGCTCGCCCCAGAGGTGCCCGGAGTGCGGCTTGGCTCTTGCGCCCGTATCGCCACGCGCGTTGCCCGCGACTGCTTAGAGGGGGGAAGAGTCAGTGTCGCGGCGACACGTTTCGCGTCGGATCAGTGTCCTTGTACTGCTGCTGCAAACGTTTCAGCTCCGCTTCCAATTCCTTGCGGGCGTCGGCGTGGGCGGGATCACCGTACACGCTCTTCATCTCTTGCGGATCGGTCTTCAGGTCGAAGAGCTCCCACTCGTTCACCGTGTAGTAATGGATCAGCTTGTACCGATCCGTGCGGGCGAAGAAACGGGACGCAACTCGTTTTTCTCGCCTCCGCCATGCGGATCGACCGCGCCATTGAACGAAAGATGCTGAACGACTCGCAGGTGTCAACTCGAAGTCCTCGAGCGATCTCGTCGACTGACGTGAGAATGAGCTTGACGACGGAGAATTGATGTGTGACCATGTCACACATGAAAGAGATCTCCATCCGCGAGTTGCACCGGCAGACCGGAAAGTGGGTTCGCAGCGCTCGGCGGTATGGCTCGATCGTGGTGCGCGCCCGGAACGTTCCGGTCGCAAGACTTACGCCCGTGACCGATGAGCCGGTCGTCAACCGCTTTGAAAACTGGAAGCCGCTTAAGCGCTTTGCCAAGGCGTTGGACCGGCCCGTGACAGGCAGGCCCGTGGAAGACATGATCTCAGAAGATCGGGAGCGCTGAGCGGTGCCCGAGCAGACTGTCCTCTACTTCGACTCGGCGCTGATCGCCAAGTTCTACCTGAACGAACCGGGAAGGCGGGTTATTCGCGATCTCACTCGCTCCGCGGGACGGGTCGTCTCGTCCGCCATCGCCGTCGCCGAGGTCTCCTCGGCATTTCATCGAAAACTCCGGGAGGGTGCGGTCAACGCAGAGGCGCATGCCGCGCTTCAAGGACAGTTCGCGCACGATGTCAGGGCTGGCGTGTGGGGGATGATCCCGATCACTGATGTTCTGCTGGAGAACGTGCGAACGCTTTTCTCTCGCCTCGGTTCCTCGGCATATCTGCGCTCACTCGACGCACTGCACGTGATCACCGCGAAGGCCGAAAGGTTCGACCAGATTCATTCCAACGATCGGCACCTGCTGGCGGCGTGCGCGGGGGCGGGACTCATCGGAGTCAATCCGCTGGGTTGACGAGCGCAGGCGAGCGGCGGCTCATTGGGCTGCCCGCTCCGCCTTCGGCGTCCGCGTCAGCGCTTTATCCTGGTATCGCTCCTGCAACCGCTTCAACTCCGCTTCCAATTCTTTGCGCACGTCCGCGTAATTCGGATCACCGTACACGCTCTTCATCTCCGCCGGGTCGGTCTTCAGGTCGAATAGCTCCCACTCGTTCACCGTGTAGAAATGGATCAGCTTGTACCGATCGGTGCGGACGCCGTAGTGCTCCCGCACTTTGTGGGACTGGGGGTACTCGTAGTAGTGATAGTAAAACGACTTCCGCCAGTCGTCCGGCGACTCGCCCCTCAGTAACGGAACGATGCTCCGCCCCTGCATGTCGCTCGGCTGCGCGACGCCGGCGACGTCCAATAACGTCTGCGCGAAGTCGAGGTTCGAGACGATGTGCTCATCCGTCGCGCCCGCCTTCGTCACGCCCGGCCAGCGGACGAGCAGGGGGCTGCGCAGCGATTCCTCGTACATGAAACGCTTGTCGAACCAGCCGTGGTCGCCGAGGAAGAACCCCTGGTCGGACGTGTAGATGACGATCGTGTTCTGCGCCAGGCCCGACTCGTCGAGGTACTTCATCACCCGGCCGACGTTGTCGTCGACCGACTGCACGCAGCCGAGGTAGTCCTTCATGTAGCGCTGGTAGTTGCGCCGCGTCAGCTCCGATCCGGTCGGCTTCGTCGTGAACTCCTTCGCGTTTTCCGCTTCGTACGCCTGCTTCCACCGCGCGAGCTGCTCGGCGGTGAGGTTGCCGACGGGTTTCAGCTTGAGATCGAGCTCGCTCATGTCGCGCCCGACGCGCATCTCCGCTTCGCCCGCGGGGCTGGCGCGGTTGGCGTAGTCGTCCAGCAGGTTCGACGGCTCGGGGATCGTCTTGCCGTCGAACTGATCGATGTGATCCGGCCCCGGCGTCCACTCGCGGTGGGGGGCCTTGTGGTGGAGCTTCATCATGAACGGCTTGCCCTTGTCGCGCTTCTCCGCCAGCCATTTCAGCGCGACGTCCGTGATGATGTCCGTCGTGTAGCCCGTGTGCTTCGATCGCGTCCCGTTCTCGATCATCGGCGGGTTGTAGTACGGCCCCTGGTTGACCAGGATGTTCCAGTAGTCGAACCCCGTCGGGTCGCTGACGAGGTGCCACTTCCCGATCACCGCCGTCTGGTAGCCCGCCTGCTGAAGCAGCTTCGGAAACGTCTGCTGCGAAGAGTCGAAGCGCTGCGTGACGAGGTACGTGCCGTTCAGGTGGCTGTACTTTCCCGTGAGGATCGTCGCGCGGCTGGGCGTGCAGATCGAGTTGGTCACGAAGCAGTTGCGGAAGAGCATCCCATCGGTCGCGATGCGATCGATGTTGGGCGTGGAGTTGACCTTTGACCCGTATGCACTGATCGCGTGGGCCGCGTGGTCGTCGGCCATGATGAACAGGATGTTGGGCCGCTGCGGCGCATCAGATGGCTGCGCGGCGCAAAGCGATCCCGAGAGGATGAGGCAGACGATCAGAAAGCCGACGTGTCGCACGCGTGAAGTCCTCCGTACGGTCTGTCGCATGATCGGGCGGGAACGACGAGATGACAAGATGAGCCCCCACACCCACCCCCGACGGACGTACCCGACGTACCCGACGTACCCCGCGCGCGTGACAAAAACCGGGACAGCTCTGTGACAAAAACCGGGACAGATCTGGATTGTTTCACGCGTCAGAACCGTTGAGAAAACCGGGACAGCTCTGAATTATTTCGACATCTAGATCTCGGAAAAACCGACGGAAATCCGCAACCGGTTCGGGATGATTTTGACCTAAACAATCCAGAGCTGTCCCGGTTTTTTGAGCCCGGTTTTTTGAGCCGGGGGGCATGGGGGAGGATGGGTGCGTTTCTCAGGGGTGGGTGGAGGGGTGCCGCTCTCCGTCGCGAACCGTCGAGTGGTGGGGCGCGATCGTTCCCGGCATTGCGAGCGAGCGAGACGGCTACGACTGGCTCGACCCCACCGACGACTGACCCGCCGGGGTGTTCTCGCGGACGATGCGGACGAAGAGGTCCTCCAGCGTCGTCGTCGGATGCGTCACGCTCGCCTCGCCCATGCCGTTGGCGGCCATGTAGCGCTTCAACTCGTCGATCTGCTGCGGGGTCAACCCCTTGGCGCTGATCTGCGTGATGTCCTTGACCTGGAGCAGGTCGCGGACGTGGCCGAGCGTCTGCTGCTTGCCCTTGAACAGGATGATGATGCGATCGCACACGTCCTGCACGTCGGCGAGCAGGTGGCTGCACAGGAGGACGGTCTTGCCCTGCTGCTTGAGGGAGAGGATCAGGTCCTTCATCTCGCGCGTGCCGATGGGGTCGAGGCCAGTCGTCGGCTCGTCGAGGAGGATGAGGTCGGGGTTGTTGATCAGCGCCTGCGCCAGCCCGATGCGCCGGGCCATGCCCTTGGAATACTCGCGGAGCTTGCGCTTGCGGCTCTTCTCGTCGAGGCCCACGGTGTCGAGCAGTTGCGGGACGCGGCGCTTGAGTTCCTTCGACGGGATCTTGAAGAGCCGGCCGTAGAACTTGAGCGTCTCCTCGCCGTTGAGGAAGCGGTAGAGGTACGACTCTTCGGGGAGGAAGCCGACCTTCTCGTTGATGGCGGTGTCACCGGCGGGGAAGCCGAGGACGGACGCCTTGCCCTTGGACGGGAAGATCAGGCCGAGCAGGAGCTTGATCGTGGTGGACTTGCCGGACCCGTTGGGCCCGAGCAGCCCGAACACCTCGCCGCGATGGATCGTGAGGTCGAGGTTGTCCAGGGCGCGCACCTTGTCGCGGCCCCAGAAATCCTTGTAGACCTTCGTCAGACCTTCGGTGTGAACGGCCTCGGAGGAGATGTTCGATGCGATCATGGTGAGATTTTCGATTGCCGATTTGCGATTTGCGATTGAAAGACAGGAACCGAACGGCCCGTCGCTTCATTCCCGAATCACAAATCGAGTCGGCTTCCGATCAAGACAGGACCGAGCGGTCCGAAAGTTTCATTTCCAATCGCAAATCGCAAATCGCAAGTCGGCAATGATCCGGGGCATGCCGACTAGCGTCCCAAGCGCACTTTGGGCTTGCTGCGCGAGCGACGGCGGCGCTTTTCGCTGGGTTTTTCGTAATAGGCGATGCGCTTGATGTCCTTGGTGAGCCCTTCCTTCTCACACATTTTCTTGAAGCGCCGAAGCATCTGCTCGGCCGTCTCGTTGCCTCGGCTCTTGACCTTGATCATGTGGCTCAGCCCGCTTTCTATCGTGTAAGGCGTTTACGCGTGAAGACTTACCAGCCAATGTGGCTCCACCGGCTGCGAACCGCACAGTGTACGCAAAACCGCGAATTGTTCAAGGAGGGCGGAGCTGTCCGGAGCAAACGCATATGCGATCGACGGGAGGGCGAGGCTCCTGCCGAGCCGTCTTTTC
>JBAUGM010000031.1:0-10547 GCA_049679725.1 Tepidisphaeraceae bacterium | reverse complement strand
GGTCTGGCGCGTGCCAGCGGCGCGGGTTCCCGCTATCATGCCCCGTGCGGCGCTCGTTCCCGCGCCGCGCGACGAAAACCCCCGGATAAGGACAACCCCTGATGCGATCGCTGACATGGCTGACGGTGTTTTCGCTGCTCGCGCCGATCGCATCGGCGCAGACGAAGCCCCCCGCAACCCCCGCCGCCGAGGAAGAGCCGGCGCCGCTGGACGTGCTCAAGGGCCGGCCCGATGCGATCGCAAGTGGCGCGGGCGGCGCAGACGATGCGGCGTTGGGCGAACCGTTCGAGAGCGTCGCGGCGGGGATCAAGTTCCGCGTCCCCGCAGGAATGAAACGCGCCGGCCGGCCGACTACGCCCGAACACATCGTTCGCTACACCGATGATGCGCGGGGATGGAACCTCGTCGCGGCGCGCAGCATGCCGAGTCGGGCGATCGCGCTGAGCGCGCAGTCGGCCGGCGAGCCCGGCGCGGCGCCCGGGCTGCTGGAGATGACGCGCGACCAGTTGAAAGACAACGCGCCCGGCGCCGAGGTCGTCCGCGAAGACGTCGTCACCGTCGGCGATTACAGCGTCGGCATGCTCGCGGCGCGGTTCCCGGTCGGCCTCAAGCGCGTCCTCTCGCAGCACGCGATCATTCGCGCCGACGACCGGCTCTATTACACGCTCAGCCTCACGACCCCCGCAGCGCGCCAGCGCGACGACGGCACGACGCCCGATGACGACCTCGAGGAGCGGCGCGCGGTCGAGGCATTCCGCGCCGTCGTCGACACCGTCATGCTGCTCGACCGCACGCCCGTGCTCGACGACCAGCGCTTCCGGCTCTACCGATCGCGCGCGCTGTTCGTGAACGTCACCCCGACGCGCTTGCGCGCAACGCTGGCGGCCGCGGACGCCAACGAAAGGAACCTGGAAACGCACGGCGACGGCAAGGGCGAGCAGTACCTCCGCATCCTGCAGGATGGGAAGGACGTTGGCTACTCGTACGTCGTGGAGAACGAGGAGAAGCGCGGCGCGAATGACGGACTATCGGTCGGCGCCCGCTCGCGCATCACGCTCACGCCCGCGCCCGCGACCCAGCCCGCCGACGGCGCGAACGCGAAATCTGCCGCGGCGCCCCTGCCCGTGCAGACGGACTCCGAATCACTCATGTGGATGAGCCTCGACCGCAAACACGAGACCTGGCGGGCGGTCGTCGTCGCGACGGAGAACGGCAAGACCAGGGGCCACACGACCGAGATCGGCGCCAGCGACCGCCAGACCGAGCGCGTGCTCGACCGCGACCTCCCCGTCGGGGAGAAGATCGACCCGCGCAACCCGCCCGTGCGCAACGAGGACATCTACACCCTGACGGTGACGACGGCGTCGGGCAAGGTGAACGCCGAGCCCGTCACGCGCTCGCTCCCGCCGTTCTACCTGCCGCAGGCGCTGGCGCACCTCTTGCCGCGGCTCGTGCCGCTGAACGATCCAAAGACCTATATGTTCGCCTCCTTCGTCACCGACACGCGCGAGGTCATGTCGCGCTACATCGACGTCGAGCGCGAGCAACTCGTCACCCTCGACGGCAAGCGGCGCAGCGCCATCCCCGTGCGCGATCGCATCGGCCTGGACGGCTCCGTGACGACCCACTGGATGAGCCCGGAAGGAAAGTACCTGGGCAGCACGAACGACGACACGAAGGTCACCATCCTGCCCAGCGACGCGGAAACGCTGCGCAAGCTCTGGGCGGACGCGCAGCTGACGGCGCCGGTGCCCACCTCTGCGAAATGAACCACGCGCGATGGCGAGCCCGCTTTAGCGGGCGGGCTTCCCCGACCGATAAGATGATCAAGGCATGCTCCGCGCCACCGCAAAACTTCTCGGCCTCACCGTCCTCGTCATCGGGGGCTCCGCGGGCATCATCGCCTACCACAACCACTTCTCCGCCGAGCGCAAGATCGAGCAACTCCAGGAGGAGAAGAAACAGCTCCAGCAGATCGTCAAACGCCTCAGCGACGAGAAGCGCGTGGCCGAGGTGCTCGTGACCGAGCAGACCACGGTCGACAACGAACTGCAGACGACGCTGCTCTTCGTCGAGTACGCCAAGGACGGCACGGCGCTGCCGCCCAAGTCGTTCACCTTCGTCGGGAAGATGGCCCACATCGACGCGATGGTGATCAAGTTCGACCGCGACTTCGTGCAGGAGAACGACCCGCTCCGCGGCCACAGCATCGCGCTGTTCACGAAGATCTACGGCGACAAGCAGAGCCCGGCCGAAGCCCAGCGCATCGACGAGGTCGGCACGATCCCGACTGTCTACCGCGGCGCCGACCCGCGCACGAGCAAGTTCGAGATGGAGCTGTGGCAGAACTTCTGGAAGCTGGCCGAGGACCCCGCCTACCGCGAGAAGTACGGCATCCGCATCGCGAACGGCCAGGGGCTCTGGGGCCCGTTCGAGGCCGACAAGATCTACACGATCACGATCGAATCGGACGGCGGGCTGAACATGACGAGCGAACCGCTCCGCGGGATTTATCGCGAGGCGTTGAAACGGAAGTCCGCGCTGTAATGCCGCTTGCGGCTTCGCGGATCAGAACGCGTTGATCCGCGACGCCGCAAGCGGCGGATTCCGCCAACTACACGATGCGCGACGATTCCCCCCTACCCCTTCGTCCCGCCGAACCCGACCATGTCCCATCGCGCCCCACCCCCGCCCCGCCCTGGGTCGCCCTCCTCGCCGCCTGGCTCGGTCTGCTCATGCTGATCGCCGCGATCGTCTTCCCGTTCCTCCCCGGCAGCCGCAACCCGCGCGCCGAGCTCGAACACGCGCAGCCCTACTCCTTCGCCGACAAGTTCCTCCCCGTCCCGATGTACGGCGTGACCATCGCCCTCTTCCTGGGCATCGTCGTCTTCTGGCAGATGCGCAAGGAGCCCCGCCCGCTGCCCGATGCGATGGTCGCCCACCGCGTGCAGGCGTGGGTCGGCATCGCGCTGGCGCTGATCGCGATGGTGATTCTTTACGTCTACGTCGCGTTGCGGGGGCCGCGCTAGCAGCCGTATCATGCATGTGACATGACTGTGAAGGTGAATGGACAAGATCGCGACGTGATCGACGGCACGACCGTCCTGGCGCTGATCGAACAGCACAACCTCACTCCGCAGAAGGTCGCCGTCGAACTGAACCGCCGGCTGATCCGGACGGAAAAGTACGACACGGTTCTCCAATCCGGCGACGAAATCGAGATCGTCACGTTCGTGGGCGGGGGGTGACGCAAATGAACGAACAGGCTTCTATCACCATCCCGTTGCACGAGCGCCCGGACCACCGCCTTTTCGGTGGCTCGGGTTGCGCCGCCAAAGTTGCCGACGTCGAAGCGATTCTCGGTGTGATCTTTACCGCCTTCATCACGCTTCTGGCCGTCATCGGCGTGAGCTTCATCGTCCTACAATTCATGATCTATCACCGCCCCCCGCCGGCGCGGTGGCTTTGGGCCGTGCTCGGACCGGCAGGACTCTTCGTCATTTGGCTTCAATGGAAGACACTTCAAACGATGATCGCGGGACTTGAAGGCGCGCCGCACCCTCGGCCGGTTTCGATCGCGCTGCGCCAACGACACTGGCCTGCGATCCTCCGCCCGCTCGTCGCGGCGTGGTGGCTCGGGCAGTTCGCGATCGTCGTCTTCGCCGCAACTGCGATGTCTCGAAGCCATGACCTCGTGAACCCCACGGGTATCGAGCGCGCCATCGTGCTCACCCTGCAGGTCGCAATCCTGTCCATGGGCGCGTACGCCTCGACGTGCTCGATGCTCTTCGGCCTCGCCGCGCTTTGGCGGAACGAAAGCGTCCTTACGGCGCTTTGGAAGGGTCGCGTGTTCATCGACCTGGCGATCGCGCTGGCGGTGTCGGCCTTTGTCCAATATGTCGATGGCTGAACAGCGAACTAAGACGCGCGCTTCCGCTTCGCCTGCGCCCGATTCAGATCGTAATACATCTGCAAGTTAAGCCAGAGTTCAGGCGATGTCCGCAGGGCGGCTGCGAGGTCGAGGGCCGAATCCGCGGTGACGCCGCGCTTGCCGTTGATCAACTCGTTGAGCTTCGCGGTCGTCCACCCCAGACGCCGCGCGAAATCCCGCTGAGAGACACCCGCCGGCGCGAGGAACTCGTCCTTCAGCATGATCCCGGGATGAATCGGGTTTGGCGGTCGCATCGCGGGTCGCTCCTAATGGTAGTCCACGACTCTCACGTCGTGGGCTCCGTCCTCCCAGCGGAAGACGACGCGCCACTGCGCAACCACTCGAAGCCCTGACGGGAATCGACGGGTGACGCCCGTAACGCGGTCAAAGAACAGATCCTCGGCAAGCTGCCTTTGAACGAGATAGTCACGTTATCGAAATATGATACAGAGCGTTTGTCGAAGTCGACTCGTTCGCGATAGGATTTCCCGGGAATGGCCGACGCAACGAGCGACGTCACCGCCTCGCCGGAAGTCGACGCGGAACCCACCGTCAACGACATCTTCCGTAACCTGCTCGCCGAGCGGTCGTTTCGCGCCATCGTCGGCGCGCTCGAGGCAGCGGCGGGGTTGATCGTGACGGCGTTCTTCACGTTCGGCATCGTTGGGATGCTCGGGATCGCGGTTATCGCCAACGCGTGGATCGCGAACTACCCGCGGCTCGATCGGCCCGTGCTGATCGCGCTGACCGTCCTCTGGCTGCCACTGCTCGCGCTGGAGTGGATGACGTTTCAGTTCTACGCCGGCGGGATGGCGCGCGTTTCGCATCCGGTACCCGTTCAGCTCGCGCTGCGCCAGCCGCACTGGCCGTGGTACGCGCGCGTTCCCGTGGCGGCGTGGTGGGTCGCGCACGCGGCGCTGCTCGTCCTCGCCGCCCACGGGTTCACGGACAGGATCTCCTTCTTTCGCCCGACGTTCTGGGAGCGCGCGCTGGAAGTCGGCGTGCCCGTCCTGTTCATGTTCGGGAGCGCGTTCGCGATGAACACGCACCTGCTGATCGGCCTATACGCGCTGTCCCGCAGCGAACGGTTCATTCGGGCCGTCGCGAAGGTGCGATTCCTGCTTGACGTGGCCGTCGCGCTGCTCGTGCCCGCGATCGACTTCGGCTTCCTCGGCACGTGAACCCGTGAGCCGGGAATGCATGAAATGGATTTATCGCGTTGAGCCTCCGGCAGCGGTGGTACGCGGACGAACTCGCGCGCTCGTTGTCGTGCCGGTGGCTGCAATGCGATGAATCCAAGGCGCGGCGTCAAGATTGGCGCCTCTCCCGGAATTCCCGGATGAACCAGGAGGGGTTCGAGAACTGATGTCTGCCCTCGGCCGTCGCCGTACAATACCATGGCAATTTCGCGAACAAGAGAAGACGCATGAGCACGATTGAAAGCAGCGCATCCCCGCAGATTCAGCACCTCGGCCACGGCCAAACCGCGCGCGGCACACCAGCGCCGTCCTCCTCCGACGTCTTCCGCATCGGCACGTTCGAGCTGACCAACCGCCTCTTCGTCGGCACGGGCAAGTACCAGACGTACGACCTGATGCAGCAGGCGCTGGACGCATCCGGCTGCCAGGTCGTCACCGTCGCGGTGCGACGCGAGCGGCTGGTGGACAAAGAGGGACGGAGCCTGCTCGATTTCCTGGACCTCTCGCGCTACGTGATCCTGCCGAACACGGCCGGCTGCTTCAGCGCCGACGACGCCATCCGCGTCGCGCTGCTCGGGCGCGAGCTGCTGGAGAAACAGGGCAACCGCGGCTCCGGCTGGGTCAAGCTCGAAGTGCTCGGGGACAAGAAAACGCTCCTGCCCGATCCCGTCGGCACGATCGAGGCGACGCGCGAGCTCGTCAAGGAAGGGTTCACCGTCCTCGCCTACACCAGCGACGACCCGCGCTCGGCCGTGCGCATCAAGGAAGCGGGAGCCGCGTCGGTCATGCCCGCGGGGTCTCCGATCGGCTCGGGCCAGGGCATTCTCAACCCGCTGAACATCTCGCTGTGCCTCGAACTGCTGAAGGAGAACGATCCCGCGTTCCCCGTCATCGTCGACGCCGGCGTCGGCACGGCATCGGACACGACGATCGCGATGGAACTCGGCGCCGACGGCGTCCTGCTCAACACCGGCATCGCCCACGCGAAAGACCCGGTGAAAATGGCGATCGCCATGCGCCACGCGCTGGAAGCGGGACGGCTGAGCTACCAGGCGGGCCGGATACCGAAGAAGCGCTACGCGACGGCGAGTTCGCCGTTCGAGGGGGTAATCGGTTATATTCCCGGGGAGTAGCAACATGGCAAAACAAAGGTACAAGCTCGGCATCTACGAAGAGATCGGCGAAATGATGCACGCCGAGCCATTTCAGCCGTTTGAGATTCGCACGTCTGACGGCGACACGATTTTGATCATTCACCCGGACTTCATTGCGCGCTCCCCGATCGGTGACACGGTGATCGTGTATGAGAAGAACTCGACGCACCATCGGGTCGTAAATCTGCGGCAAGTCGTGACGATTGAGCCGTCCCGTCCAAAAGGTACGCAGCGACCCGGTCGCCGTTAAGAGTCACTACGCGCACCGCGTTAACCACCAAGGCGGTTGCCCTTCAGTTCCACATTCCATCGCGTGCTCGCGCAAATCGATTGAGATCCAAAGAGAACCGCTTCGTGGTCTTTGTGTCTTGGTGGTTCTACCGCATTTTCCGGCCTGTTTCGCCGAATCCGGACCGCCCCATCCCCCCGCGTTAGCGCAATCGTTTGCCCGCACTCGGTTTGAATTGGATGTTCCACGTAGCCAGTTTGGTGGCCCGGAGGGAGACCCGCGATGTACCGAGTTCTGATCGTCGAAGACACGCCCATCGTCCGCGAGCCGATGGTGCGGCTGCTGCGTTCGGAGGGCTACGACGTCACCAGCGCCGCCAACGGCATCGACGCGCTGGCATCGCTCGAATCGAGCCCCGTCGACCTCGTCCTGCTCGACGTGCTCATGCCGAAGATGAACGGCGTGACGTTCCTGGAAAACTTCCGCGCCGACCCGCGCTGGGCCAGCGTCCCGGTGATCGCCGTCACCGGGGTGCTCGACAGCACGTGGCTGCTGCGGCTGCGCGAGTTGGACGTGCGCACGGTGATCAACAAGGGTCGCTTCGAGGTCGACACGCTGCTCGACGAAGTGCACCGACACTTGCCGCAGGCGGCGTAACGCCGGTGCCCTCCCGGCGAACGGGGCTATGTGCGCCCTCCGCGCCCCCGCCGCTTGCGGCATTCTTCCTGACGCGCGGGCCTGCCGCTTGCGGCTTCGCGGACCCATCGGCGCGGGAGACGAACGATCTCTTCATCCCGCGCGACCTGATCCGCGAAGCCGCAAGCGGCGGCACCCGTTGCGTGCGCCTACCATGCTGGCATGGCTCAGTTCGCGCTCACGCCCGAGCTGCGCGACTTGATCGCGAGGCAGCACATCTGACGACGAACGCCTGGTGCTCTTGGTGTCTTGGTGGTTCGCCTTATCATCACGTTCGTGAACGACCTTTGGATCGAACTTGCCCGCCGCGCCAACGTCGCGCTGACCGACGATCAACTCGCGAACCTGTCGCGTTACCTCGACTTGCTCTTCGAGGCCAACGCGCGAATGAACCTCACGCGTATCACCGACCGCGCCAGCGCGGAACTCCAGCACGTCGCCGACGCGCTGACGGTTCTCCCGCACCTTCCCACGGGTCCATTTCACCTCGCCGACGTCGGCAGCGGCGGCGGCGTGCCGGGGATCCCGCTCGCCATCGCCCGGCTGGACGCGACGGTCATGCTCATCGAATCGACGAAGAAGAAGGCCGCGTTCCTCAAGTCCGCGGCTGAGTCGCTGGGCCTCTCGAACGTCACCGTCTCCGAATGGCGCGCCGAGGACGTGGGACACAGCAGCTCGCGCGAGACGTTCGACGTCGCCCTCGCCCGCGCCGTCGCGACGATGGACTGGCTTGCCGAGTGGTGTTTGCCGCTGGTGAAGAAGGGCGGCCGAATGCTCGCGATGAAAGGCCCGAAAGTCACGGACGAACTCCCCGCCGCGCAAAAGGCGATCAAGCTCCTCGGCGGCGGAGAGGCGATCGTTCACCCCGTCAACCTCCCCGGCACCGACCACCGCGTGATCGTCGAGATCCCGAAGATCGCGAAGACCGACGCGAAATATCCGCGCCCCGCGACGGCGGCGAAGGGGAAGGCGTTGCGTTGACCGTTGCCTCGGCGCTTGCGTCGGCTTTCCTCCGCGTGGCGGGAGTCCGCGGTCGAAACGCGCGGCCATAAGTCCTTATCTTTCGAAACGAGCCCTGGAAAACCGCTGCCAACCCCCGGCCGCCGCGCGGGTTGCAACGTCCTCACAGCCGCAAGGCCGCCGCACGGGGCGACCCTTGGACGACCCGCCGGTCGTCCGCCGCGCATCGTGCTGCCAATGAGCTGCCAGACCCCGCCGCGGGGATATCGTCGACAGTCCATGTGAATCGCCTCGCGCCTTGGATCAGGGGATATACTCTCCCGCCGTCCACGGCCGGCGCGATAAGGAAGTCGCCCGCGCGGACGTCGAGAGCGCAGCAAGTGCTCGGCCCTTATCCCAGGAAGGAGCCGCCATGCTCGTTTTGTCACGTCAGCGGGACGAGTCCGTCATGATCGGTCGCGACGTTCAGGTGAAGGTGGTCGACATCCGGGGCGACAAAGTTCGCCTCGGTTTCGTCGCACCCAGATGGGTCGATGTCGATCGGACGGAAGTGTACGAACAGAAACAGGCTCGACTCGCCGAAGCCGCGAGTCGAATCACACCGCAGGAGAGACGACAGATGGACCCCTTCCTCCGCGCCGCCATTGACGAAGCGAAACTCGGCCTGAGCGAGGGCGGCCTGCCCATCGGCTCCGTGCTCGTGCGCGGCGACCAGATCATCGGCCGCGGGCACAACCGTCGGGTGCAGCACGGCGACCCGATGGCGCACGCGGAGATCGACTGCCTCACCAACGCGGGTCGACAAAAGACCTACGCCGACACCGTCCTCTACTCCACGCTCATGCCCTGCTACCTCTGCACCGGCGCCGCCGTGCAGTTCGGCGTGCCGAAGGTCATCGTCGGCGAGTCCGTCAACTTCCCCGGCGGGGAAGGGAAGTGGGGCAAGTCGCCGGAATTCATGCGCGCGAACGGCATCGAAGTGATCGATCTGCACGATGCCGAGTGCATCGAGATGATGGCGACGTTCATCCGCGAGAACCCGACGCTGTGGAATGAGGATATCGGCGTGGACTGAGGCGATATGGTAGAATAGGTTTGTGTTGCAGACGATCCTTCGAAAGCCGCGCGTCTCGGAAGACATCGCACAGGGAGCGAGGTTGGCGCGAATGCAGAAGCGAGATATCGGTCCCGCGGACGTCGCGCGCGTTTTGAACAAATCGAAGCTGAAGTACGTCCTCGTCGGCGCCCACGCCGCCAACGGTTACCTCGGCCGTCCGCGAAATACCGTGGACGTTGACGTCATCGTGCAATTCCCAAAAAAGGCGTCGCAAGCGATCGCCGCTACTTTCCCCGATCTGACGATGGTGGATACGCCCGTCGTCATCCGCTTCAAGCGACCGGATGGAGAGGAAGCGATCGACCTGATGAAGCCGATCGGATCTCCGCTCTGGGAAAGGCTGCTGAAGACCGCCGTGACCGTCGAGGTCGAAGGAACGCCGGTTCGCATTCCACCGGTAGAAGGCGTTCTCGCGGCGAAGTTCTCGGCGATGGCGTCACCGCACAGGCGACACTTGGACAAGCAACAAGACGCGCTTGACTTCGCGCGGATTATTACGGTCAACGAGAAGATCGATTCCAAGTTGCTCGAAGACCTTGGCGAGCTTGTATTCTCCGGCGGTGGCGCGTTCGTGCTCAAGCTCGTCGGCGACGCCCGTGCCGGACGACGGCTTGAGTTCTAAATCAGCCTGCTCTCCCGCAAGAGCCTCCTACAGTTGACCGTGTCCGTTCCGCTCCTCCTCGCCTACGACGACCTCCCCCCCGGCAGCGACATCCGCCGGGAGCACCATGGCGATCTCGTGACAATCACCATCCCCGCCGGCGACCCACCAACATCGTCTCGTCGCGCGCTGGCGCAGGCGGCGATGGCGTCGGGGGCGGTGTCGAGTTGGGCGTTCCTGCTGCTCGCTCTGCTCGTGTTCGGCTACTTCGTGCGGATGAACCGGATCTCCGGGCCACCGCTGACATGGGCGGTCGCGTTCTTCGCCATTTTCTGCACGGCCATCGTGCTGCTCGTGGCATGGGTGCGGTATGGGTTGATGCTGGAGGATCTCCAGGCCGGGCGCAGGCAGGCGACGGTGATGGCGATCACGCCGGATCGGCTGGTGATCGAGACGAGCGGGCCGTTCGGCCTCGCGGGGTACGCGTGGGGACGGGAGCAGATCGTCCGCGTGAGCCTGGGCCGTGACGTGCTGCGCGACGATCAAGGTCGCGGGCGGAGGCTGGAACGGTTGGCGGTTCAGATTGCGGGGGGAAAACGCGTCGCGATGCTCCCGGGTCGGGATCGCGCGGAGCTGCGCTGGGTGGCGCGGGCGATCGGG
>JBAUGM010000030.1:0-2778 GCA_049679725.1 Tepidisphaeraceae bacterium | reverse complement strand
GGCGTGCGACGCGGCGCTCAAAGCGGCGAACGTTCAGTTCGTCGAGCAGCACAAGGTCGGCAGCGGGCTGGTGGCCATCACCCTCAAGGGTGACGTCGCCGCCGTCCGCGCCGCGGTGGATGCCGGCGCCGAAGCCGGCGGCCGCGTCGGCGAGATCGTCAGCGTCCACGTCATCCCGCGCCCGCACGGGGACGTGGCGAAGATGGGATAGTCGGAAAGCCCGAATGACGAAACCCGAAATCCGAATGAATGACGAATGACCGAAACCCGAAGAGACCCCTTCGTCATTCGGGTTTCGGGTTTCATTCGGATTTCGGGTTTCGTCATTCGGGTTTCAGCGGAGCGCCCTCATGTTCCTCGCACGAATCACCGGCCACGTCGTGGCGACGCAAAAAGACAAGACGCTGAACGGCCAGAAGCTGTTCGTCGTCGAGCCGCTCAACGTCAAGTACGACGAGGCCACGCAGCAGCCGGCGGCGCTCGGGAGTACCAACCGGGCGATCGTCGCGATCGACGCCGTCGGCGCGGGCGAGGGGCAGCTCGTGCTGGTCGTGCAGGGGTCTTCCGCGCGCATGACGGAACAGACGAAAAACCTCCCGGCCGACGCGGTGATCGTCGGCATCGTCGACTCCGCGACGTACGCCGGCAAGACGTTCTTCCAGGCGCAAGACTAACAGTGACACGGGCGTCTCGCCCGTGCGTCCCCGGAGCATGGGCGAGACGCCCATGCCACTGAAATGAATCAAGCACTCGTACAAGACGTCGTCAGCGAAGTGATGAAGCGGCTGGGCGATCGGCGGCCCGGCGGGAACGGTCACGGCGCGCACCGCCCCACCGGCGTCCGCGCCGGTGAGGATGCACCCGCCAACGAGCCGCAGCGCCGCGCAACGTATGCTCATCCACACCGCGCTGACGTCCCCGTCGGCCAGCATGGGATTTTCTCCAGCGTCGACGACGCGGTCTCGGCCGCGACGGAAGCGCAGCGGAAGCTCGCCCGCCTCTCGCTCGACGAGCGCGACGGGATCGTCAAGCTCGTCAAGTCGATCGCGAAGGAAAACGCCCAGAAATGGGGCAAGATCGAGCTCGACGAGACGAAGATCGGCCGGCTCGATCACAAGATCGAGAAGCTGCAGATCCTCGAGCTCGTCCCCGGCGTGGAGCACCTCAAGACCAGCGCGAACAGCGGCTCCAACGGCATCTGCCTCGAAGAGTTCGCGCCCTTCGGCGTGATCGGCATCATCACGCCCGTCACCCACAGCGTCCCCACGCTCAGCGCCAATGTCGTCAACATGGTCGCCAGCGGCAACGCGATCGTGGCCAACCCGCACCCCAGCGGCGTGAACTGCGCCGCCATCGCGGTGCGCGAGTACAACAAGCAGATCGCGGCGAAGTTCGGCATCGATCACCTGATCACCTGCATCGTCCCGCCGACGCTGGAGACGGCCGAGGCGATTTTTCAGCACCGCGGCATTCCGCTGCTCGTCGTCACGGGTGGTCCTGCCGTTGCGCGTGCCGCGCTCGCTGCCAGGAAGCGCGCGATCGTCGCCGGCCCGGGCAACCCGCCGGTCGTCGTCGATGAAACCGCGTGCCTGAAGAATGCCGCCGAGTCGATCGTCAAAGGCGCCGCCTACGACAACAACCTCCTGTGCATCGGCGAGAAGCAGGTGTTCGCCGTCGAGTCGATCTTCGACAAGCTCTTGTCGCAGATGGAGCGCGCGGGCGGCTACGTCCTCAACAAGTCGCAGATCGACGCGCTCACGCAGAAGGCGTTCAAGATCGACCCCAAGGACGGCAAGCCCCACGTCGACAAGGGTCTCGTCGGCAAAGACGCGAGGGTCCTTGCAGCGGCGGCGGGCACTTCAGTGCCCCCGGCAACTCAACTCCTCGTCGGCGAGACGGACTTCGCCCACCCGTTCGTCCAGGAAGAGCAGATGATGCCCTTCGTCCCCTTCGTCCGCGTGAAGAACGTCGACGAAGCGATCGACCTGGCGATCAAGTCGGAGCACGGCTACCGCCACACCGCACTGATCCACAGCCGCAACCTCGACACGATCACGAAGTTCGGGCGCGCCGCAAACGTGACCCTCTTCGTCGTCAACGGTCCGAGCATGGCAGGCCTGGGGTTGGGCGGCCAGGGCTACCTCAGCTACAGCATCGCGACGCCGACGGGTGAAGGGATCACGACGCCGCTGACGTTCACGCGGTATCGGCGGGTGATGGTAACGGGATCGTTGCGGATGATCTAAAGGATGTCCGTTGTCAGTCGTCCGTTGTCCGTAGCAAAGACAACAACGGACTACGGACAACTGACCACTGACATGCAACTAGCAACCGTCATCGGCCACGCGACCTCGACCATCAAGCACCCGTCGTTGACGGGCTGGCGCTTGGTCATCGCGCAGCCGCTGGGCGCGAGCCGGCAGCCCGAGGCCGACCCGATCGTCGCGGTCGACAAGTTCGGCTCCGCCCCGGGGCAGACGATCGTGTTCAACTCCGATGGCAAAGGCGCCCGCGCGTACGTGGGGAACGAGAAGAGCCCGGTGCGGTATTTCGTGGTCGGGATCGTGGACGAGCAGTAAGCCAATGATTTTCACGGCGCGCCAACTCGAAGATCTGCACAGGACGAACGGGCACGTGACCGTCCCGGTCGGTACGCGCATGACGCCCCTCGCGCAGGACTGGCTCCGCGCGAAGAAGATCGCGGTCAAGTACGGACCCAACGGAAGCGCCCCGCAGAAGCCCGCCGCTTCAGCGATGGGTTCGGTGACAAGCACGGAC
>JBAUGM010000029.1:0-4954 GCA_049679725.1 Tepidisphaeraceae bacterium | reverse complement strand
GGCGGAGGCTGCATTTCGGCCCGCCGCCCGCGCCGCCCGGTGCGCCGAAACCGCAGGGCGAGAAGGTCGAGAAGCCGAAGACCCCGCGGGTCAAGCTGAAAATCGACCCCGCGCTGGTGTCCAAAGCCCGCGAGCTGCGCGACCGGTACCTGGAACAGGCCAACGAACTGCGGCTGATCGGGACGCCGATGGGGCGCGGCAAGTACGACGTCAGTCGAACGCTCGCGATGTCCGAGCGGCGAATGGAACTCGATGCGACGCCGCTATTGGAACACGCCGCTTAAGCCGTCAGCGTTTCTCCCCACGCCCGCGCGGCAGTATGATGCGCGTTGCCCGGTCGGCCGCTATCGCCGCGGGTATCGACCACGCGCGCGAACGACGCAGGCTTGACCGCTTTGACCGAGACACCCCCGATTCCGAGCACGTCATCCACCGGGCGCGACGAAGCCTTCGTCGCCTACGCCGACGCGCGGCGCAAGCACTGGGACGCGCTGGCGATCGCGTCGGTTCCGTACAGCGGATGGGGCGGGTACTACCACCGCCGGCTTGCGGAGGTCTACGGCTTCCTCATCTCGCCGGGGCAGCGCGTGCTGGAGGTGGGGTGCAGCACGGGCGACCTGCTGGCGGCGACCAGGCCGTCGGTCGGCGTGGGCGTGGATTTCTCGCCGGAGATGATCAAGCAGGCGCGGCAACGGCACCCGAACCTCCAGTTCATCGAGGCGGATGTACACGAGTTGGCGCTCGAGGGGGCACAGGGGGGGGCGCAAGGGGGGGCGCAGGGGGTGCATGGGGGGGCGTTCGACGCGATCATCGTTTCCGACCTCGTCAACGACCTGTGGGACGTCCAGCGGCTGTTCGAGCGCCTCCGACCGCTCGCCCATCCGCGCACGCGCCTCGTGATCAACACGTACAGCCGGGTGTGGGAATGGCCGCTCGGTGTGGCGGCGAAGCTCGGCGTCGCGCGGGCGACGCTCAACCAGAACTGGCTCACGGTCCCGGACATCGCGAACCTGCTCTACCTCGCCGGCTTCGAGGTGATGCGCGACTGGAGGGAAGTGCTCTGGCCGGTGCGCACGCCGATCGTCGACGCGGTGTGCAACAAGTTCCTGGTGAAGTTCTGGCCGTTCAAGCACGGGGCGCTGACGAACTTCGTGCTGGCGCGGCCGCAGCCGGTGCGGGAGGATCGACACGCGAGGGTGTCGGTGATCGTCGCGGCGCGGAACGAGGAAGGGAACGTCCAGAGCATCTTCAGCCGCGTCCCGCAGATGGGGGGCGGGACGGAGCTGATCTTCGTCGAGGGGCACAGCAAGGACGACACGTACGGCGCCATCGAGCGCGCGATCGGGGCGCGTCCCGGAACCGATGCGAAGCTCTTCCGCCAGAGCGGCAAGGGCAAAGGCGACGCCGTGCGCAAGGGGTTCGCCGAAGCCAGCGGCGACGTGCTGATGATCCTCGACGCGGACCTGACCGTCCCGCCCGAGGACTTGCCGCGGTTCTACGACGCGCTGGTCAGCGGCAAGGGGGAGTTCGTCAACGGCGTGCGCCTCGTCTACCCGATGGAAGAGCGCGCGATGCGGCTGCTGAACCTCGCTGGCAACAAGTTCTTCAGCCTCGCCTTCTCCTGGCTGCTCGGCCAGCCGATCAAGGACACCCTGTGCGGCACGAAGGTGCTATGGCGGCGGGATTACGAGATGATCGTCGCCAACCGTGCGTACTTCGGCGATTTCGACCCCTTCGGCGATTTCGACCTGCTCTTCGGCGCCGCCAAACTCAACCTGAAAATCGTCGACGTGCCGATCCGCTACCGCGAGCGGACATACGGGGACACGAACATTCACCGCTGGAGCCACGGCTGGCTGCTCCTGCGCATGGTTGCGTTCGCGGCGGCGCGGATCCGGTTCATTTAGTGCGTAGGACGGGCGGATCTTGATGAGCGTAACGTCGATGATGAAGGACCTGCTCGCCGAACCGATGACGCGCGGGATGGATATCGATGACCCGAAGACGACCGCACTGCGGCAGCAGATCGTCAAGCGGAAGGGGTTCCTCAACCGCATCTACCACGAGTGGTACGAGTTGATCGTCACCTCGCTCCCCAGCGACGACGGCCCGGTGCTGGAACTGGGCTCGGGCTGCGGGTTTCTCGGGGAAGTGATCTCCGGGCTGATCACATCGGACATCATGCACTGCCCGCACGTGCGCGTGGTCCTGGACGGGATGCAGCTCCCGTTCGCGGATGCGAGCCTGCGCGGGATCGTGATGACCGACGTGCTGCACCACCTGTCGGACCAGCGGCGTTTCTTTACCGAGGCCGCGCGCTGCGTGCGCCCCGGCGGGGTGATCGCGATGATCGAGCCGTGGGCGACGCCGTGGTCGCGCATCATTCACGCGCTGCTGCAGGAGGAGCCCTTCGAGCCGCGCTCGACGGAGTGGGGCTTCCCGCCCAAGGGGCCGCTCTCCGGCGCCAACGGCGCGCTGCCGTGGATCCTGTTCCACCGCGACATCGAGCAGTTCCGCCGGGAGTTTCCGCAGTGGCGCGTGGAGGTCGTCCGCCCGTTCATGCCGTTCCGGTACATTATGTCCGGCGGGGTGACCGCCCGGAGCTTCATGCCGAAGGTGACGTTCGGCGCGTGGAAGCGGTTGGAGTCGCTGCTTGACCCGTGGCGTAATCAGTTGGCGATCTTCTGCCACGTCGCGCTGCGGCGCGTGTGACGCGCGAACGCACGCACCACACACGCGCAAAGCACGCGCACCCGCGCACGAACGCCTGCCTGCCGAGCCGGCGTGTCCCTGGAGGAACGGCCTTGCCCGCATCGACGCAACTGAAACTTCTGCCCCAGAGCTTCTACATCGGCGTGAATCGGGACGACCCGATCCGCTTCTACCACCTTCCGCTGCTCGGTCGGATGTACCGCCGGCGGGTGGAGCTGTGCCTGGATGAGTGCCGGGGAGGCCAGCGCGTGCTCGAGATCGGATTCGGATCAGGCATGACCTTTCTCAACCTGAACGAAAAGTATCGCGAGATCCACGGCCTGGACCTCACGGCGGACGTGAACGCGGTGGCGTCGGCATACCGCGCACGGGGCGTCGAATCGAGCCTGTTCAACGGGGACATCGTCTCGATGCCGTTTCCCGATCAGCATTTCGACACGGTGCTGCTCATCAGCATCCTCGAGCACCTGAAGGCGGATCAACTGGCGCAGGCGATGGCGGAAGTGCGCCGCGTCTTGAAGCCGGGCGGGCAGATGGTGTACGGCGTTCCGGTGGAGCGCCGGCTGATGGCGTTCATGTTTCGGGTGCTGGGCTTCGACATCCGGGAACATCACTTCTCGAGCGAGCAGGACGTCGCCGCCGCCGCGACGACGCAGATGCAGCGCGTTCGGCTCGTCGACATGCAGGCAACGCCGTCGCTGTTCGGCTCGGTTTACCAAGTGGGGCACTTCACCAGGCCGGAGGCGCCGACGTCGCCTTCGGCGCCCTCGGCTCATACCGCGGTGCCCGCCGCCTCTGAGCGAAACGACTTGCATAGGTAAACTCTGCGCCTCGCGCGCGTTTGCACGCACGCACGGACGTCGATCGTCATGGTTTCCTTCGCCCACATCCTTCGGCACGCCCTGCGACCGGTGGGGCTGCGCATCGTCGCCGCGGCGCTGCTCATCGCCTGCGGCGCGTGGTGGGTGCAGAGCCTGCGCGCCGGATGTCTGGTCGGAGGTCGCTTCACGCGCGTGCCGGCCTGGGAATACCTCGGTCTGGACTTTCGGCACAACTACCACGCGGCCCGCCACTGGGCGGCGGGGGGGAATCCCTTCATCGAGGACTTCGGGGACTGGCACGGCAGGTACGCCTATCCGCCCATCGTCCTTCCCATGTACGCATGGTGTGCCGCGCTGGACGTGGGGCCGGCGATGGCGATCTGGATGGCGTGCATCGCGGCGATCGTCGGCGGGGGCGGCGCGTGGCTCGCCTGGCGGACCCGCTCGCGTCTGGGCATCACGCAGCTCCCATTGCTCCTGCTCGTCGCGATCGTCATGTGCTCGATGCCCGTGATCTTCGCGATGGAGCGCGGGCAGTGCGACGCCGTCGCCCTGCTCATGATCCTCGGCGCCGCTTCCGCGTTCACGCTGGGGCCCTCCTGGAAGCGAGACGCCCTGATCGGCGCGTGCATCGCGGTGGCCGCCTGGGTCAAGGTCTATCCGGGCGCGCTGCTGGTCGCGCTGCTGGCGCTGGGCGCGTGGCGCGCGTTCGGGTTGGCGCTGTTGCAGGCGACGGCGATCGGGCTCGTGCCGTACCGCGCGACGATGCAGTGGCTCGAGGGGTCGGCGGCGTCACAGAAGGATCGGGTCGGCTTCCTGACGGAGATCGTCCAGTGGGCGCGCGGCTCGGGCCATGCGCCGGCGCAACTCCACATGTACGCGCCGATTTCCGTCGACGCGCACTCGCTCTCGACCTACTGGGCGACGTTCTGGAACTACCTCCACGCCGATCGCCTGGCGCGCACCCCCGGCGTCGTCGGCGCTGCGCTGCTGCTCGTGCCGCTCGTCGCCTGGGTGGGCCTGCGCGTCCACGCGTCGCCGGCGCGGCTCAAGCTGGCGTACCCGGTGATGCTCTGGATGACGGCGGTGGCGACGTTCTGGATGCCGGTGTCGTTCGACTACAACCTGTTCTTCCTGTTGCTGGCGGCGCTGGCGGTGTGCGACGGCCGGCGCGACCCGTGGTGGGTGCTGGTGCTCGTCGCCGGCGCCGCCTTCTGGTGGCAGCCGTTCCACGTGCCGCTTCCGCGGGCCAGTGATTGGTTGTTCCTGCTGAAGCTGTCGACGCTGATCGGCGTGGGCGCGAGCCTGGTCGCCCGCGCGCGGGAGCGCCCCGGACTTGACGACGACCCTGACGACGACGACGCGTCGCTCGATCCCGCACGCCTCGCGCCTCAGGTGGTGGCGGCGGGGGCGCCAACGGC
>JBAUGM010000028.1:0-2789 GCA_049679725.1 Tepidisphaeraceae bacterium | reverse complement strand
GAGGCGGCCGGGCCGGCGCCGAGCGGGACCTCCGCGCGCGGCTGGCGGAAATACGAATGGTTTGTGCGAAAACTTGTATGGTCGCGGCGCGGCGCGATTCGTAGCATGTGACGCGACGAACTCGCTCGGGGCTTCCCGCTGCGCGCGCTCGCCGCGTTCCCCTATGACCTCGCCCATGGAGCAACCGCACGGTGACCAGAATCCCGCATCTGCGCTGGGTGATCGCAGCGATGCTGTTCCTCGCGGCCATCCTCAACTACGTGGACCGCCAGGCGCTCTCCATCCTCGCGCCCACGATCCAGGCGGAACTGAAGCTGACCGAGGCGGACTACGGCCGCGTCGTGGACCTGTTCCTCGTCGCGTACACGATCTCGCTGGTGCTCTCCGGCCGGCTGGTGGACAAGCTGGGCACGCGCGCGAGCATGGCGCTGTTCGTGACGTGGTGGTCGGTCTCGAACATGCTCACTGTCATGGCGCGCTCGGCCGCGTCGCTCGGATTCTTCCGCTTCCTGCTCGGGCTGGGCGAGGCGGGGAACTGGCCGAGCTCGACGAAGGCGGTCGCGGAGTGGTTTGCCCCGAAGGAGCGGGCGCTGGCGATCGCGTTCTACACGATGGGCGCGACGCTTGGCGCGACGATCGCACCGATCCTGATCCTGACGCTGACCGATCGGTATCACTGGCAGGCGACGTTCGTCGTCACCGGCGCGCTGGGACTGCTGTGGGTGGTGCCGTGGCTCTGGCTGTACCGCCCGCCGCAACAGCACCCGCGGATCACGGAGCACGAACGGTCGCTCCTTCGATCGCGCGAGGGCGAGGTTGCGGCCGATGCGGCCGGTGCGGCGGCGCCGCAGACGGAACGGCGACGGTGGGCGTCGGCGCTGTCGCGGCGGGAGGTCTGGGCGCTGATGCTCGCGCGCATGCTCACCGACCCGCTCTGGTTCTTCTACCAGTTCTGGTTTTCCAAGTACCTGTTCAGCGACCTTGGCGTCGCGCAGCGCGAGCTGAGCGTGACGTGGGTGATCTACCTGGCAGCGGACGTGGGGAGCATCGCGGGCGGGATCGCGTCGGGGCTGCTCATCCGCCGCGGCGTCGCGACCGTCAACGCGCGGATGTGGATCATGCTCGCGTGCGCGCTGCTCATGCCGCTGTCGGCAGCGGTCGCGACGACGAACTCGTTGCCGCTCACGCTCTCGCTGGGCATGGTCACGGTCTTCGCCCACCTGGCGTGGCTCGCCAACATCGGCGCGCTGGTGGTGGACCTGATCCCCAGGCACCTCGTCGCGACCTGCTTCGGCGTCGTCGCGGCCGGCAGCGCGGTCGGCGGCATCCTCATGAACAAGGCGGTCGTCTACCTCGTCGGCCACCACTCGTACGCACACTGGTTCATCGTCATGGCGTTCCTGCACCCGCTGGCCTGGGCGCTGCTGTGGTTCGTCGGCCTGCCGCGCGCGCACAACGGTCGCAGCGAGCAGGTCATCGCCAGCCTGAACACGCCGATCGTCGCGAACAAGGAGACCCTGGATGTTAGTCGCACCGCCTGCTGAGCGGCGTGAGTTCCGCACCGCCCGCCTCGACTGCGACCTCGCGATCGTCGGCGGTGGGATGGCCGGCGTCTGCTGCGCGGTCACCGCCGCGCGGCAGGGGCTGAAGGTCACGCTTATCCAGGACCGCCCCGTGCTCGGCGGCAACGCGTCGAGCGAGGTGCGCCTCTGGATCCTCGGGGCGACCTCTCACATGGGGAACAACAACCGCTGGGCACGGGAAGGCGGCGTGATCGACGAGATCCTCGTGGAGAACACGTACCGCAACCCCGAGGGCAACCCGCTCATCTTCGACACGATCGTCCTCGAGAAGGTTCACGCGGAGCGGAACATCACGCTCCTGCTCAACACGGCGGCGTTCGAGGTGACCAAGTCGGCGGGCGACCGGATCGAATCGGTCCGCGCGTTCTGCAGCCAAAACGGCACGATGTACGAGGCGCGCGCCCCGCTGTTTTGCGATGCGTCCGGCGACGGCACGCTCGGCTTCCTCGCCGGCGCCGCGTTCCGCATGGGCGCCGAGTCTCGCGATGAGTTCGACGAAGGCTTCGCGCCGACGCAGGAGTACGGCGAACTGCTCGGACACTCGATGTACTTCTACACCAAGGACACCGGCCGACCGGTGCGCTTCACGCCCCCGGCGTTCGCGCTGCGCGACATCACGAAGATTCCCCGTTATCGCCAGTTCAGCGCCGCCGAGCACGGCTGCCACCTCTGGTGGATCGAGTACGGCGGGCGGCTCGACACCGTCCACGAGAGCGAAACGATCAAGTGGGAGCTGTGGAAGGTCGTTTACGGCGTGTGGGACTACATCAAGAACTCCGGCCGCTTTCCCGAAGCAAAGACGCTCACGCTGGAGTGGGTCGGGACGATCCCGGGCAAGCGCGAGAGCCGCCGGTTCGAGGGCGACTACATTCTCACGCAGCCAGACCTCGTCGAACAGCGACGCCACGACGACGCCGTCAGCTACGGCGGTTGGGCGATCGACCTCCACCCCGCCGACGGGATCTTCAGCGAGCGGCCCGGGTGCAACCAGTGGCATTCCAAGGGCGTGTACCAGATCCCCTACCGCTGCCTGTACAGCCGCAACGTCGCCAACCTGTTCCTCGCCGGGCGGATCATCAGCGCCAGCCACGTCGCGTTCGGGTCGACGCGGGTCATCGCGACGTGCGCGCAGGCGGCGCAGGCAGTGGGCATGGCGGCGGCGATGTGCAGCGAGCGTTGCGAGTTGCCGCGCGCGCTGCTGCAACC
>JBAUGM010000027.1:0-8268 GCA_049679725.1 Tepidisphaeraceae bacterium | reverse complement strand
GACGATGCGCTGCCCCCGCCGGCGCCGCTCCGGCGTCTCGTGGCGGAGAAGCTCCCGCTCGTCGCGCTAGTCGCGCTGTCGTCGATCGCGACGCTACTCGCGCAGGGTCGCGCCGGCGCCGTGCAGGAGAACGCGAAGTACGCGCTGTCAAACCGTCTCGCCAATGTCCCCGTCTCCTACGCGCGCTACGTCGCAAAGACGGTCTGGCCCGCGAACCTGACGGTCTTCTACCCGCACCCCGGCTCCTGGCCGGCGGGAGTCGTGATCACGTCCGCGCTTTTCGTGATCGTCGTTACAGCGCTGGCGATCCTGCTTGCACGACGATCGCCGTACGTCCTCGTGGGGTGGCTCTGGTTCGTCGGCACGCTCGTGCCGGTCATCGGCATCATTCAGGTCGGCGTCCAGTCCATCGCCGACCGCTACACGTACATTCCCGGGATGGGATTGGCGATCATCGCGGCGTGGGGGCTCGGCGACATCGCGGGCGTCGTCGTGGCGCGACAACGAATTGCGTCAATGGTGACCGCTGCCGCCGTCGCCGCGCTGGCGTGGGGGACATCCCGGCAACTCGTCCACTGGTCCGCCGACACCCTCACACTCTTCTCTCACGCGCTCGCGGTCACGGACGACAATTGGCTCGCCCACGGCTACGTGGGCTCGGCGCTGGTCGAACGGAATCGGATCGATGAGGGCCGATCCCACCTGGCGGAGGCGATGCGGATCAATCCGCGGTACCCGGAGGTGCACTACAACTGGGCGAACCTCCTGTCGCGCGAAGGTCGTTACGCGGATGCCGAGCGGCGCTATGAGGCGGCGCTGCGCTTGCGGCCGGCGTTTCCGCAGGCGTTGAGCAACCTGGGCGTAGCGCTGGCGGCGCAGGGAAGGTTCGAGTGGGCGGAAGCGCGGTTCCGCGATGCGATCGCGCTGAACCCGGACTACGCCGACGCGCACGCCAACCTCGGCCGCGCGCTGGCGCGGCAGGGGCGTCATGCCGAAGCGGTGCCCGCGTATCGCGAAGCGCTGCGGCTTCAGCCGAACTCGCCGCAGGCTCAAAGTGGGTTGGAGCAGAGTCTGGGCGCGCTTCGCGACGCGGGCAACGTGCCGCAATAGCCTCGCGGCACGACGCGACTACAATGCCCGCCACCTTTGGACACCATAGGGTACCAATCCGCCGCCCACGCACCCCGCCGGGTGGATTCCAACCTGATCATGGCGCTGCTGGTGCTCGCCACGTTCCTCACGTTCGCGCGCTCGCTCGGCAACGGCTTCATCAACTTCGACGACCCCGGCTACGTCACCGAGGCGCGCATGGTGCAGCGCGGGATCACGGCCGAGGGCGTGAAGTGGGCCTTCACCACCGGCACGCTATCCAACTGGCACCCGCTCACGTGGCTCTCGCACATGCTGGACGTGCAACTGTTCGGCCTCTCGCCGGGCGGGCACCACCTCACCAGCGTCCTGTTTCACTCGGCCAACGTCGCACTGCTGTTTCTCCTCCTGAAGCGGACGACGGGTTGCACCCTGCGCAGCGCGTTCGCGGCGGCGCTGTTTGGCTTGCACCCGTTGCGCGTGGAGTCGGTGGCGTGGGTGTCGGAGCGGAAGGACGTGCTCAGCACGTTCTTCGGACTCCTGGCGCTGTTGTCCTACGCGAACTACGCCGCCGCGCGGTCCGCCCGCGCTTACGTGATGACGCTGGTCTGGTTCGCGCTAGGGCTGATGGCCAAGCCCATGCTCGTCACCCTGCCGTGCGTCATGCTGCTGATGGACTATTGGCCGCTGCGGCGGTTGAGGGGATGGCGCGATGTCCCTGGCCTGGTGCGGGAGAAGGCGCCGCTCGTCGCGCTGGCGGTGGCGGCGAGCGTCGTCACGTTCATCGCGCAGCGCGTGGGCGGATCGATGGGCGCGCTCGAGAAGTATCCCGTCGAGCGCCGCGTCGTAAACGCCGTCGTCGCCTACGCACGTTATCTGGGCAAGTCGTTCTGGCCGACGGACCTGTCGATCTTCTACCCGTACCCCGCCGACTTCCCGGTCCTTCAGGTTGCGGCGGCGCTGTTGCTGCTCGTGGCGGTCACGGTGAGCGTGATCGTGTTGGCTCGTCAGTTGCCTTACCTGTTCGTGGGATGGTTCTGGTTTGTCGGCACGCTCGTGCCGGTCATCGGGCTCGTGCAGGTGGGAAGGCAAGCGATGGCGGACCGCTACACGTATCTGCCGCACATCGGGCTGTTCATCGCGGTCACGTGGGCGCTGGGCGACCTGGCGGCGCGGTGGAGGGTGCCGGGCAGGGCGCTGCGCGTTTGCGCGGCGATCGTGCTCGTCGCGCTGGCGGCGGCGACGGTGACGTACATCGGCCACTGGCGCGACGCGAGCTCGTTGTTCGGATACGTCCTGCAAACGGACCCGACCAACCCGCTGGCGCGACACCAGCTCGCCAACGAGCTGGCGCGGCGAGACGACCTCGACGGCGCCGAAGCGCAGTACCGCGCCGTCCTGAAGTCACACCCCGACGATGCGCTGGCCCTGCTCAACCTGGGCAACATCGAGGCGCGTCGCAAGCGGCTCGACCTGGCGGAGCCGTTCTATCGGGAAGCGCTGCGGCTCAAGCCGTCCCTGACGCGGGCACACCTGAGCCTCGGCCTGGTCCTCGCCCGCCAGCGGCGATTTGCGGAGGCGGAGCAAAGCTTCGCCGAGGCGTTGGAGCAGGATCCCGAGTCGGCCCTCGCCCACTACCAGATGGGCGCGGCGCTGCGCGAGCAGGGCCGGTCGATCGAAGCTGCTGCGCACTTCCAGTCGGCCCTGCGCCTCGATCCGAAGCTTGCCGACGCCGCCCGGGCACTGGCGGAACTGCGCGCCGCCGCGGCGACGCGCCCGGCGACGGCACCCTCACTTTGAGCGGCGTCGGATGGGCACTATAATCCCGGCCCCTCATTCCCCGGACTGCGGACACAGGGCATTACGTATGGGTTTGATCGTCCAGAAATTCGGCGGCACGAGCGTCGCCAACGCCGAGCGGATCCACCTCGCCGCACGCCGCGCGATATCGGCCAAGGAGAAGGGCAACCAGGTCGTCGTCGTCGTCAGTGCCATGGGCGACACGACCGACGAACTGCTCGACCTCGCCGTCGAGGTCTGCAACCACGGCAAGCCGAAGGACCCGACCGGCGTCCCCATCATCTCCCCGCCCAAGCGCGAGATGGACCAGCTCCTCGCCACCGGCGAGCAGGTCACCATCGCCCTGATGGCCATGGCCATCCACGCGCAGGGCCACGAGGCGATCTCGTTCACGGGCGGACAGATCGGGCTCGTCACGGACAACGTCTTCTCCAAGGCCCGCATCCAGTCGATCAACAAGCAGCGCATCTTCGAGCAGCTCGACCACGGCAAGATCGTCATCATCGCCGGCTTCCAGGGGATCACCCCGGAGGGTGATTTCACCACCCTGGGCCGGGGCGGGAGCAACGCGACGCTCGTCGCCGTCGGCGCGGTGCTCAAGTGTGACGTCTGCGAGAACTACACCGACGTCGACGGCATCTACACCGCCGACCCGCGCATCGTGAAGAATGCGCGCAAGATCGACCGGATCAGCTACGACGAGATGCTCGAGCTGTCGGGCCTGGGCGCGAGCGTGCTCCAGACGCGGGCGGTTGAATTCGCCAAGAAGTACAACGTCCCCATCCACGTGCGCAACAGTCAGAACGACAACGAGGGCACGTGGATCGTGGCGGAGACACCGAACATGGAACACATCGTCGTATCCGGCGCCGCGCTGAAGAAGGACCTGACCCGCGTCACCATCAAGAACGTCCCCGACCACCCGGGCGTGGCCGCCAAGATCTTCGGCGACATCGCCGCGGCCAACATCGTCGTCGACGACATCATCCAGAACGTGATGGACGACAACACGGCCAACATCAGCTTCACCGTCGAGCACGGCGACCTGCACGACATCAAGCCGGCGGTCGAGCGGCTGTGCAAGGAGCTGGGCGGCAAGAGCGTTGCGACTTACCACGGCGATCTGGCGAAAGTCAGCGTCGTCGGCGTCGGCATGCGCGTGCACACGGGCGTCGCGCAGCGGATGTTCAAGGCGCTGGCGGACGCGCAGGTGAACATCCAGAACATCACGACGAGCGAGATCAAGATCTCGTGCATCATCGACAAGGAGCAGGCGGCACGAGCGCTGCAGATCGTTCACGATGCGTTCGAGCTGGAGAAAGCACGATAGTCTTGCTCCCTCTCCTCGTACTCGGGGAGAGGGGCGGGGAGAGGGGGCAGCCGCGAAGCGCGACGTCGTTCTCGAAGCGATGCTTGCTCCGCCGCCGGCCCCTCACCCTAACCCTCTCCCCGAGTACGAGGAGAGGGGACAGGACCAATGCCCCGCACCTCGCGCATCGCGCACCTCCTCCGCCGCCGGCTGCGGTATCGGCGGATTGTCTTCGCCCTGCTCGCCCTCCTCGCCCTATCCGTTTTCATCAGTCGATCGAGTTTCTTCGGCCGTCCGTCCGGTGACGACTGGGCGATCTACGACCGCCAGCGGTTCGTCGTCACGCACGTGATCGACGGCGACACGATCGACGTGGCCGCGAGGTCCGGCTCGACGCCGACGCGCATCCGACTGCTCGGCGTCGACGCGCCGGAGATGCGCAACGACAACGGCCACCCGGAGTATTGGGCCGACGCCGCCAAGCGCTACGCGGTTGCGCGCGGTGAGAACAAACCTGTCACGCTGAAATTGGAACCCACGCAGACGCGCGACCGCTACGGCCGGCTGCTCGCGTACGTCTATCTCTCCGATGCCGAGAGTTTGAACCTCGCCCTCATTCGCGACGGCCAGGCCTACGCCGACCGGCGCTTCCGGCACACGATGAAGGCGCAGTTCGAGCAAGCCGAGGCGGCGGCGCGGAAGAAGGAACTGGGACTCTGGAAGGACGTGAAACGGTCGCACATGCCGGAGTGGCGGCAGCAGTGGCTGAGCGCGCGCGGTTCGACCGCCAAGGCGGGGCGTTAGAGAGAACGATGTCGATTAGAACGCACGCACCCTAGCACGCGTGGCTGGGGTCGCGTTAGACTTGCTTTGTAGTTTTCACAGGGAAGGAGACTGTTGATGACCGAAGGCAACGAGATTCCACCACCCCCGCCTCCACCGTCCGATCCCGCGGCGGGTTCGCCCGCTGGGGCAGGCGCGCCGGCACCGGGCCTGCCCTACCAGACGCCGGGCTCGACCGGCTACCCGGGTCCGTACGTCGGACCCGCGCCGACCAAAGACGACAACACCATGGCGATGCTCTGCCATCTGCTGTCGATCTTCACCGGCTTCCTCGGCCCGCTGATCATCTGGCTGATCAAGAAAGACCAGAGCCCGTTCGTCGACGATCAGGGCAAGGAAGCGCTGAACTTCCAACTCACGCTTCTGATCGGCTACATCGTCGGCGTTGTGACGGCGTGCCTGATCATCGGCTACCTGCTGATCATGGCCGTATGGGTGGTTTCGATCATCTTCGCGATCATGGGAACGATCGCCGCCAACAAGGGGGTCGCGTACCGGTACCCGATCAACATCCGTTTCATCAAGTAAGCGAACTCCGGACACAGAGCAATACGCGACGGAGGCGCGACCCCGCGGTCGCGCCTCTTTCGTTTTCCGCGATGGGCGATGCGAGATGAGGCGAGAATCGCGAAGGCGCGAAGCGACTCCTTGACCGCCACGGCGGAACCGGCGTCGCTATGCGCCTTCGCGGAAGGTTCCCCGATCGGCTGGCGCAAGAAGAAGACGCGGCCCGAGAGGCGCCGCGTCGTTCTTCTTCCTACCTGTCGTGTGGCCCGGGTTTACCCCGCTTTCGCGGGATAGAACGGACGGGCCTGATTGCTGTTCCCGGACGACGCGGGGTGCGGGATCGTGCTCGACGCGGCGCGGGGATGCGCCTGGTCGTACACTTCCTTCATCCGGCTGGTCGTCAGGTGGGTGTAGATCTGCGTCGTGCTCAGGCTCTGGTGGCCGAGCAGCTCCTGCACGCTGCGGAGGTCGGCGCCGTTGTTCAACAGGTGCGTCGCGAAGCTGTGACGCAGCGTGTGCGGGCTGATGCCCGGATCGAGTCCGGCGGCGACGAGGTACTTGTCGAGCTTGCGGCGGACCGAGCGGGTGCTCAGCGATTGCCCGTGCTTGTTCAGGAAGACGCGCCCGGTCATCGGCTGCCCCCCCGCGCCGCCGCCGGTCTGGCGCATCTCGAAGTACTTCTGGAGCGCCTTGATCGCCTGCGAGCCGATCGGCGTGAGGCGATCCTTGCGGCCCTTGCCCTTCACGCGGAGCACGCCTTCCTGGAGGTCCAGGTCGGCCGTCTCAAGCTCGACGAGCTCGCTCACGCGGATGCCCGAGCTATAGAGCACTTCGAGCATCGCCTTGTCGCGGGCGCTGAGAATGTCAGCATCGCCGGGCGCTTCGAGCAGCTTCTGCACCTGCTCGAGGTCGAGGCACTTCGGCAACCGCTTCTCCTGCTTGGGCGTGCGGATCGTCGAGAGCGGGTTGGCGGGCACCAGGCCGCGGCGGATGAGGAACTTGTAGAAGCTGCGCAGCGTCGCCAGCTTCCGCGCCGTCGTGCTCTTCGTGTAGTTCTGGGCGTAGAGGTACGCGAGGAACTCGCGGATGGTGAGCGGCTCGCACTTGAGCTGCAGCTCATCGACGGCCGCGGGCGTCATCGGCGTCGTCGGCGCTTCCGCCGCATTCGCACGCGAGCCGCGGCCGATCTCGCCGCCGATGAACTGCGCGAACTGAAGCAGGTCGGCGCCGTAACTCTTGACGGTGTAGTCGCTGAAGTGCTTCTCCAGCCGCAGGTAGTCCAGGAACTGGCGGACCAGCGGGGTGAAGGGCTTCTCAGCCGGGAGCGACGCGGGGAGGTCGAGGACGGAGTTGCTCATAGGGACCGGTCCGGGGGCGGCGAACGTTTTCCTGGTTGGGGCGGCGAGAGCTCAACCGCCCGATGTGGGAGATGTGCCGCGCGTCCGAGCCATTGCACGCGGCACGTCAAGTGAAGACGTGAAACGTGAAACGTGAGCGAGGAACATTCGTCCCGCAACCACCCCGGCCGGCGATCCCGAGTGGCCCGATTCGCGGACGATCCTCGTCGCGCGACCGGTGGCGTAAGGGTCCGGTTCGAAAACCCGATAACCTTACGCTGCTTTTTTCGGCAAATACCCCTTCAATTCTTTTGCCAAATGCTGGCCGAGCTGGTGAGAAAGCACGGCGGCGTCGAACCAATCGAACGACAGCTCGCGCCGATTCACCATTTCGATGAACGATTCGAGCACCGCCGCCTCCTGCCCGACCTCGTAGCGGAAGCAGAAGTGATCCTTGCCCTTCACGAGGCTCAACGTCTTCATGCCCGTCATTCCAGGAACTCCCAACGCCCCGCAGGGCGCAACCCAATTTTCCCGTCACCACTCTGTCATCCTGAGGTACCCCGAAGGATCTCGCCGCGAACGCGAGGTCCTTTCCTCACTGGCTAGATCCTTCGGAGTACCTCAGGATGACAGATTGCGCTATACGCTCTTTCGCAGCCGCGGATGATTCATCAGCTCCGCGATCAGCGTGTGGTACACAAACCCGCTGTAGCGATCCATGCTCACGAGGTACTCTTTCACGCCGTACGGCCCGCCCGGGTCGTTGCGGCCTTTTGCGTAGTCGTTCAGCGCGCTGCGCACCGAGCCGTTGGCCGCGTCGAACATGCCGACCACCTGCAGGAACTGCTGCGGCACACCGGGCGGCAGCGAATCGTTCTCGCCCGGACTCGCGCGCCGCGCCAGCTCGCGCGGGTTCACGTTTTTCTGCCGACCCATCGCCGGCTTGCCGAAGAGCTGGAGCGAGGCCCCGAGCTTCGGCGGGTCGTACGGGTCGTACGCCGTCACCGTCGGGATCAAGAGCCCGTCCGCGCCGAGCATCTCGCAGACGAGCTGCGCCTGCTCCTGCGACTGCACGCGGTCGATTTGCAGCCCCGCGTACACCTCGGCGACGCGGTTCACGGGGATGACCGTGATCCCGTCGACCTGCTGGAGCTGCTGGTACGCCAGGTCGGCCTGCAACAACGGATCGACCCGCTGCCCGCTCAAGTTGACCGCCGGCGCGACCGCCCAGATCTGCCGCCGGGTGCCGGGGAGCGCCAGTTGGCGCTCCTGGCCGTATTGCGCCTCGGGCGAGCAGCCGGCGACCGAGATCGCCACGAGCGCCAAGGCCAGGATGCTCCGCATCGTCTTGTTCAGTCCTACATCCGTGTAGGGGCGAAC
>JBAUGM010000026.1:0-6024 GCA_049679725.1 Tepidisphaeraceae bacterium | reverse complement strand
ACAAGCTTCGGCAGCTCGCGACGGAGGACCGCGACCCCAGCGTGCAGATCGCCGCCATCTTCGCGCTGCACCGGTTGGGCGACACATCGCTCAGCCGCGACCTGGAGAAGACCGCGCGCTCCGATGTCGCCCGCACGCGCGGGGACACCGCCATGGTGCTCGGGCTGCTCGAGGAGCCGACCGCCCTCAACGTCCTGCGCCCGATGCGCGGCGACCCGGACCCGGCGGTTCGATTGCAGGTGGCGGAGGCGATGTGGAAGCTGGGGGATGCGTCGGCGATGAAGCCGCTCGTCGCCGGGACCGTCAGCCGATATCCGGACGATCAGATGATCGCCCTGATGGGGTTGGCGGAGGGGGGCGAACGGCAGGTCATCGAGCACCTGCGCGGGACGCTGACGACCGACTACGAGGCGGTCAACCTCGTCGCCGCCCGCGCGATGGGGTTGCTCGGCTCGGACGAGGGGTACGGCGTGGCCCTGAAAGGCGCCAAGAGCAATGACCCGCGCCTGCGCCTCCTGGCGGCGCTGGCGATGGGCGCGATCGGGCGCAGCGATGCGCAGGACGAGCTGGCGATCCTGGTGCGCGACACCGACCCGAACGTCAGGCTCGCTGCGGCCGCGGGGATTCTTCAATTGAAATGAAGTGACCCGGAGAAGCACAAAATCCGAAGCACGAAATCCGAAACAAATCCCAATGAGGCAAAGGAGAAGAAAACTTCAAACGGCGACTCTCTGTTTCGACCATTCTTCTTCGGTGCTTGCCGTTTGTTTCGGATTTCGTCCTTCGGATTTCGTGCTTCATCCGCACCATCCGCCGGGACCCGGAAGTAACGTGTTATCGGGTGTTTATCGACCTGTCCGCGTCGCCAGAAAAACTTGACACCCTACCCACTCGGGCTAGGATAACCCCTGCGTTGCGCGGGTCGACGAGACCCGCAGGTCGCAGACCTCGCCGGTCTGCCACACCCCGCGGAGAACCTTGCAGGTAGCAGACCTGTCTCCCGCCTGACAAGAAGCTTCATCGTGCCGGACACCATGCGGACATCGTAGTCCAAGGAGCCTGCCTTGAGTCCCCTGACAAAGCTGTTCGTCGTCCTCCAGGTGATCTTGTCCATCGCGCTGACGGCTGCGGTGGTCGTGTACGTCAGCAGGGAAGACGTGCAGTTGCAGAAGCTCAACGCCGCCAACACCGCCTCGACGGCGGCCCAGGCGGAGCGCGACTCGGCTGTCACGTCGATGAACGCGGCCCAGAACCAGCTTACGTCGCTCCAGCAGCAGATGAACCAGCAGGCGACGCAGCTCAACAGCAACCTCACCGCCTCGCAGCAGCAGATCGCCGACCTGAACGTGCAGCTCGCCAAGGCCGGCTCCACCAACGCGTCGCAGATGCTCGACGTCACCCGCCTCACCGAAGGCCTCAAGGCAGCCACCGACACGACGGCGAACCTGAACGCAACCGTCGCCCAGCTCCGCACGAGCAGCGACGAAGCGGTGAAGCGTTCGGCGGAGATGAGCGCGCAGATTTCGGATTTGGACAACCGCTTGCAGGTCACCGAGCGTGAACGCCGCAACCTCGCCGAGCAACTGGCCGAGGCCGCGCAGCAGAACACGAAGCTGGGGAATGCGGCGCGCAACGCGGGCATCCGGCTCGATACCGATCGCCCGGCGCCGCCGTCGGGCCTGGCAATCAACGGCGTGGTTCGCGAGACCCGCACGATCGCCGACATCCCCTACGCCACGATCTCCGTCGGCGCCAGCGATGACGTGCAGCGCGGGATGGAGTTCAAGGTCGTCCAGGGAGGCCAGTTCCTCGGCACGCTGACGGTCGACTCCGTCGAAGCCCAGGAAGCGACCGGCCGCCTGTCCGGCCCTCACATCGCCGACATCAAGCCCGGCGTGCAGGTGCGGACGCAGTACTGATGAATAAGTTGCTAGTTGGCAGTTGCTAGTTGCTGATGAGAACGAGTGACCGCACCCGCCTTTACTAGCAACTAGCAACTAGCAACTTCTCCCCGGAGTTCCCATGAGTCGTATCGCGACAGGCAACACCGTCACGGTCGCCCCCACGAACAACGTCTACACCGCCCTCGCCGCCGCGGCGGTGGTGGCGCAGATCCTGGGGCTGCTCGTCCTCTTCATCCGCGCCAAAGACGTGGGCGGCCTCTTCTAAGCTCCGCTCCGCACCCGTCGCACAAACCGCGCGCACCCGCTCCTCCCAAGAAGCCCCGGCGTTCACGCCGGGGATGATTTCAACGACGCGACCGCTCCCTCCCCGCGACCCGTTCCCCTCCCGTATCATCATCCCCGATGCCGTTCGACTTCCTCGAACCCGGCCCCCTCGTCGACGGTGACCTTGAGCTCGTCCCGCCCAACCCGATCCACCTCGACGACCTTCTCACCACCTGCCGGCACCCGCTGACCGTCCGCGACGCGCCCAAGGAAGCGCAGACGACGCGGGACGCGCTGCAGCGGTTCCTCCGCGCCGCGCCCGGCGGGCGCGAGCCGGGCGACCCGTCGCGCGGGTGGATGCCCAGCTACCATTTCTGGATGAAGCTGCACGGCTCGCGCCTGCCGGTGCGCATCGCGGGGGGGATCGGACTGCGCATCGGGACGACCGACGAGATCCGCAGGTATGCCGGGCACGTCGGGTATCACGTCTACCCGCCAGCGCGCGGGCATCACTACGCCGAGCGCGCCTGCCGAATGGTCTTGCCGCTGGCGCGGGCGCACGGGATCGGCGAGCTGTGGATCACGGTGAACCCGGACAACGTCGCCTCGCGCCGCACCTGCGAGCGGCTGGGCGCGACGCTGGTCGAGACGATTCTGATCCCGACCGATCACCCGTTCTACGCGCGGGGGGAGCGCGCCAAGTGCAGGTATCGGATCGAGCTATGAAAGGCGGAACGTGAAAACGCCCTCGGCCGCGAGGGCGTGCAGCAGGGGGGATCAGAGGTAACTCAACCACCACTCCCGCCGCCGCGCCTTCACGCCGGCGAACCACTTGCACAGCGGGTACAGCGCCGCGACAACGAGCACCCACGTCGCGTAGACGTTGTGCAGCTCGAAGCCGCCGTCGATCGGGCGCGCGTCGATCGGGAGGCCGCTGAAGAGCCACGCGACGTTGCCGGCGGTGAACCACCACACTCCGATCGCAACCGCGTGGATGAGGAACAGGTG
Source organism: Tepidisphaeraceae bacterium (assembly GCA_049679725.1). Lineage (GTDB taxonomy): Bacteria > Planctomycetota > Phycisphaerae > Tepidisphaerales > Tepidisphaeraceae > DASYWJ01. The sequence continues at coordinate 2,848 of JBAUGM010000026.1, read as the reverse complement.
GGCGATGTAGTACGCCATCGGCACGCGGCCGAACGTGATCAGCGCTCGCGCGAACCCGCCGCGGAATGAATCGGCGTAAGCGAGCACGATCAGCGCCGGGCCGAAGGTCATCATGAGGTACAGCAACGACGGCGGGTACTTCTCGACGTTGAGCATCGAGAGGATCGTCGCGAAGGCGTTGTCCTGAACGACCCACGCGGCGGGGTCGCCATAGAGGTTCGTGAGGCGCAGCGTGACGAAGCCGATCGTCGCGCCGCCGCCCAGCGCCAACAGCGTGCGGCGGCGACGCGACTCGTCCAACTGCATCACCGGGCCGATCGCATAGCCCGCCGCCATCACGCCTATCCACGGGATCAGCGGGTAGAGCGTGAGCACGCTGATGGTCGGGGTGAGCTGGAAGATCTCCGGCTGGTGCAGGACGTTCCACGCCCAGCCGGCCGCGCCGAACTGCTGAGCGGTGACGCCGTCGAGCGCGTTGTGGCCGACGATGAGCGTGAGCGCGAACGCGACGATCGCCCAGCGCGGGAGGCGGATCAGGCCGGCCAGGACGATCATCGACGCGCCGATCGCCCAGATCACCTGGAGCACGATGAAGTCGGGCCGGATGCTGAACGTCCAGCCGATGCGCACGACGGTCAGCTCGAGCAGGATGAGCCACGCGCCGCGCGTCAGGAGGAAGCGGGCAACCTCCGCCGTCGAGCGCCCGCCGCGGCTGCCGTAGAGGTACGCGCTGACGCCGGCGAGCAGGACGAACACGGGGGCGCAGAAGTGCGTGACCCAGCGCGTGAGGAAGAGGGCGGGGTCGTTGACGTCGCGCGGGTTCATATCCGCGCCGCCCGCGGCGACGAAGTCGCGACAGTGGTCGAGGGCCATCACCACCATCACCGCGCCGCGGAGGAGGTCGATGCCGTCCATCCGCGTGCGCGTCTGCTGCGGCTGTTGCTGAAAAGGCGCGCGGACGACAGGGAGGTCACCCAGGTGCTGCCGGGGCGCAGGGGCGTGGACGGAAGGTGCAGGCCGACGCTTCAGGCCTGCGACAAATTCGCGCCGGGTCGGCGCGACGAGTTCATCGTGTAGATGCATGATCGAGAGCTTCTATCGGCTGGAATCTCGCTCGCCAGAGTCCCTAATCGGGAGCGTGCCGGCTCGCGCGCGATGAAACCGCGATGTGCGCGTCGGAACCGCAATGTGGTGTTCGCGGTGCCGAGAATCTCACTCCCTCTCCCACGGTACTCCGGGGGAGAGGGCAGGGGAGAGGGGCGAGCGGTGCTCGATCTCGAGCATCGGTCGATTCGCAAGTTCTCGCGCGTTGGCGAGATTGGCGAGTCGAACGATTCGCAAGTCCGCGTGAGCTGACGAGTCGTTCAGGTTGAAGATCCGATCGGGTCTTGCAGCCGACAGGTCACCAGTGCGCCGCGTCGCTCGCCCCTCTCCCCTGCCCTCTCCCCGGCGTACCGGGTGTACAGACCGGGGAGAGGGAGTAGAGGAGCACAGGCGCGGTATTGAGGGACTAGCGCAAGCGCATGACGCGGTCGTCGGCGCCGGTGAGGAGCCAGTCGGCGCTGACGCTGCCGGTGAGCGTGTCGCGGGCGTTGTCGTCGAGGGCGGTCAGCTTCGTCGAGCCGTTCTTGCCGCCGCCATTGAGGAGGCTGGCGATGCGCTGCGAGAGCGTGCGGTCGGTGCGCGTCCACTCGGAGAGCAGGGCGTGCATCGAGGCGAGGTCGTTCTCGACCGCGAGCGACCCGCCGACGAGCACGTCGTTGCCGCGCCAGCTGTGCAGGTCGTCCTTGCCCGCGCCGCCGACGATCAGGTCGTTGCCCCGGCCGCCGAACAGGTGGTCGTTGCCGGCGCCGCCGCTGAGGATGTCGCTGACGTCGCCGCCGACGAGCAGGTCGTTGCCCGCGCCGCCGAAGAGGGCGACGGGGACGTTCAGGCCGCTGGCGTCGATCACGTCGTTGCCGTCGCCGCCGTTGACGATGACGCGGGTGGCGCCGGAGAAGGTCCCCAGCTTGTTGCCGCCGAGGCGCACTTCGATCGTGCCGCGCCTGCCGTTCTTGATGCGGATCGTCTCGGACCTGGTCGTGCCGGTGACGACGAGCATCTTCTTGCCGGGGTTGGCCGGGTCGTCGACGAGGACGGCGGTGCCGGGCGTCGGGGTCGTCGGGGGCGGCGTGGGCTTGGCGGTGATCGTGATCGTCGTGGTGACGACGTGCGTCGCGCCGTGGTTGTCGGTGACGCGCAGCGCGATCGTGCGCACGGACGGCCCGGTCATGCCCGCGGCCGAGAACATCGGGGTCGCGCCGCTGCCGTCCACGTCGAACGAGGAGCCGTCGTAGTTGAAGTCCCACTCGTAGGAGTCGATGGAGCCGTCGACGTCGACCGATCCGGCGGCGCTGAGCTGCACGGAAGCGCCTGCGACGACGGTGTACGCGCCGCCGGCGTCACCGGTCGGCGCCTGGTTGAGCGGGGAACCTTCCAGCCGCACGACCGCGACGTCGAACCCGCCGCCGGCGTTGACGACGTTGCCGGCGATGACCGCGCGGGCCTGACCGTCGAGCGCCAGCGCCTTACCGAACGATTCGCCGGCGAAGGGAACCATCGTCGCGCCGCCCGTGCCGAAGGAATCATCGGGCGTGCCGTCAGCCAGGAAGCGCGCGACGGCGAACTGGGAGAGCCCGTCGACCAGCGCGCTGCCGGCGACGACGATTCGGCCGTCGGACTGCACGCGCATCGCCGAGCCCCAGTCGATCCCGCCGGCGAAGTCCTTCAGGACGAAGCCCGCGCCGTCGGCGAAGGTGTCGTCGAGCTGGCCGTCGCTCGAAAGGCGCGCGAGGCCCACGTCCTGCTG
>JBAUGM010000025.1:0-2453 GCA_049679725.1 Tepidisphaeraceae bacterium | reverse complement strand
GCGGAGTTCCGCCAGCAGGTGATGACGGCCAGGGAAACCCTCGACCGCGCGAAGGACGCGACGGCAGCGACGGACACAAAGTAACTCATGCGCTACGAGGTCCATGCTCCCTCTCCCCGGAGTACCGGGAAGAGGGAGTCCGCGCTCTCTCATCGCGCTGCCGGCGCCTTGTACGTCCCTGCCGGGCTGCGGGCGGCGATGGCGAGGCGATTCCACGCGTTGATCCCCGGGATATCAGAACGTCCTTCGCAGCCCCGGACGCAAGTCCGGGGGTTGTCCGTTTTGTCCCCCGAATACCTTTGTCCCCCACGCCCCACTTTGTTATCGTTTGCGATATGAGATGGACGCGCGCCGTTGCTATTGCAGTTGTTGCGACGCTTGGATTGACCGCCGCGACCCGCAGCCAGGTCGTCGAGTCCGACCCGTTCCTCGGCGTCAAGCTCTACTCGATCACCCAGACCCTCCCCCGTCCGCTCAACATCCGGCTCATCGAGATCGACCTGGCGAACCCCGCCGTGCGTTTTCGCATGAGCCCGCGCGACCCGGGCCTCCCCAACGGCGACGAGACGATCACGCAGACGACCCGGCAGTACGTCAACGAGCAGAGCGCGCAGATCGCCATCAACACCTCGTTCTACCGCCTGGAGAACGGCCTCGAAGCCCGGCCGACCAACAACAACGGAATCGCCGCCTCCGACGGCGACACCTATTCCCCGTGGGACTCCACCGGGCAGGTCGGCTTCAACATCACCGAAGCCAACGTCGCGAGCATCCTGTCCGCGCCGTCGAATCGACCGACCGGTTACGAAACCAACCCCGCAGGCATCGCCCTCTTCAACGCCGCCGCGGGCAGTGATCGATTGCTCCAGGCCGGCAACAACGTCGCGCCCGCCAACAATCCGACGGAGGGGCATTTCCTTCACCTCCACCCGCGCACCGCCGTCGGCATGGCGCCGGGCAACAAGCTGCTGCTCGCGACGATCGATGGACGACGCGCCGGCTTCAGCGAGGGCATGTACCTCCGCGAGGTCGCGGACTTACTGAAAAGCTACGGCGCCACCGAGGCGATCAACCTCGACGGCGGCGGGTCGACGACGATGGCGATGGATCACTACGGCGACGGCGCCACGCGCGCCCAGCTCGTCAACCGCCCTTCCGGTTCCGAGCGCCACAACGGCATGAGCCTGGGCATCTTCGCCCCGCGCAACCCCGGCTACGTGCCCCCCACCGGGATCGTCACCGTCCCCTCAACCGTCGGCAGCATCCGCGTGCTCGACGACTTCGAGGACTCCGTCGGCCGATTCAACCGCGACCCCGATTTCTCCGGCACCAACCGCGGGTTGCTCGAAACGTCCGATGGCGTCGGGCCGTCGTCGGCCAGCCGCAACGCGAACGAGTTTCTGCACGGGTTCGCCGCCCATCAGATCTCGATCGTCTCGCAGGACGACCCAGCGTGGGACGGCTTTCGCCTCCGCCACCTCAGCGGCGGGGGCTCGCCCGCCAACAACGAGCAACTTGGCACGGCCGGGTTCGTCGGGTTCTGGCTCAAGACGACGACCGCCGGCCTGAAGACCGCGATCAACCTCGACGAGAACCTGACGAGCACCATCGAGTCGGCCGTCGCGAAGGACGTCATCGCCGACGGCGAGTGGCACCTCTACGAGTGGAACCTGGCCGACGCGAGTGAGTGGGACGCCTTCGCCGGCGCCGCCGCCAATGGCCAGATCGACGGCCCAGTGACGACGGTGGACTCGATCTTCATCACCTCGCTGCTCGACCAGAACGCGACGGCATGGCTCGACGCGCTGTCGTACAACCCGAACGGCTCGATCGCCGCGCTCGTGCCGGAACCGGCGAGCGCATCGCTGCTCGCGATCGCGGCCCTCGCGCTCCGCCGCCGCCGCCACTCTTAGAGTCGTCGCGCTCTCGCGCTCGCTCTCGTGCTTGTCATCCTGAGTCCTCACCCAGCTGCGCCGCACCCGCGAGGGATGAAAAGCTTGGGGGCGCGTCTCGCCCTTGAGCGGATTCACGCCAAGACCGCCAAGACCGCAAAGACCGCCAAGAAGACAATGGAATTGCTTGGATTTCTTGGCGATCTTTGCGTTCTCGGCGATCTTTGCGTTCGCCTTTTTCAGAGCAGGTACTCCGAAGGATCTCGGGCTCGAGAAGTGTTCTCGGCCCCGAGATCGTGCACGCGTTGATCCTCATCCGTCTCATTATCACAGGTCGAATGTCCCAGGTTTTGGAATTCAAGCGCGACGCCGCCGGCCAAGCCCCGACGGGCGCGCGATTTGCGCTGCGGCGCCCCATCGCGCGATTTCGCGATTGGGACATTCTGGGACTTTTCGGGACGCCGCGCCGGGCGGCCGACGTGATCTGGAGGTTGTCAAAGAACGCGCCGCGAGCGGCAGACGCGCGCGGAAACAAACGCGCGCGTCCAACCCCACCCTGAC
>JBAUGM010000024.1:0-5763 GCA_049679725.1 Tepidisphaeraceae bacterium | reverse complement strand
GTGCTTGGGATTTGTTTCGGATTTCGTGCTTCGGATTTCGTGCTTTGACCCGTCCTTGACCCTCCCCGCGATCGGTGAATAATCCGGCACCTTTGCCGGTTTCTCACCATGACTTCATCCCAGATTCGCCAGCAGTTCATCGACTTCTTCGTCCAGAAGCACGGCCACACGTTCGTGCCGAGCTCGCCCGTCGTCCCGCAGGACGACCCGACGCTGCTGTTCACCAACGCCGGGATGAACCAGTTCAAGCCGATCTTCCTGGGGCTTGAGAAGCGCCCCTACACCCGCGCCGCCAACACGCAAAAGTGCATCCGCGCCGGCGGCAAGCACAACGACCTCGACGACGTCGGCCGCTCGCGCCGGCATCACACGTTCTTCGAGATGCTGGGGAACTGGTCGTTCGGCGACTACTTCAAGCGCGAGGCGATCGCGTGGTCGTGGGAACTGCTGACCAAGGTGTGGGGCATCGACCCCACGCGCCTCCACGTCACCGTGCATGAGGGCGACCCATCGAGCGGCGTCCCGCGCGACGACGAGGCCGCGAACCTGTGGATGGAAGTCGCCGGCGTCCCGAAAGAGCGCATCCACTACGGCGGCAAGGACAATTTCTGGGAGATGGGCGAGACCGGGCCGTGTGGGCCGTGCACCGAGATTTTCATCGACCGCACGCCGGACAAGTCGGGCGGGCCGACGGTGCTGAGCGGCGAAGACCCGCGCGTGATGGAGATCTGGAACAACGTCTTCATCCAGTACAACCGCAATCCTGATCGCTCGCTGACGGTGTTGCCGTCGCAGCACGTGGATACGGGGATGGGGCTGGAGCGCATCATCCAGGTCCTGCAGAACGTCGACGACAACTACGCGATCGATTTGTTCAACCCGTTTTGGGCGAAGCTGACAGAGCTAAGCGGGCATCGGTATACGGGGTTGTATCCGAAGACGAATGCCGCGGACCCAGCCGCTGAAGCGGCCTCGCCACAGTTGCGCACCGATATCGCGTTTCGCGTGATCGCGGATCACATCCGCACGCTGACGTTTGCGCTGACGGACGGCGCCGTTCCGAGCAACGAGGGACGAGGGTACGTTTTGCGACGCATTCTGCGTCGCGCCGTGCGCTTCGGACGACAGCAGCTCGAGTTGCACGATCCGTTCATGCACAAGCTCGTGCCGGTCGTCGTCGACGCGATGGGCGACGCGTTCCCCGAATTGAAGCGCGACACCAACCGCGTCATTGACATCATCAAGGACGAAGAGGTGAGCTTCGGTCGCACGCTCGACCGCGGCATCGCGCTGTTCAACGAAGCGGCGGAACGGTCGCACGAAACACACCGAATCAGCGGCGAGAACGCTTTTAAGCTGCACGATACCTACGGCTTCCCGATCGACCTTACCCAGGTCATGGCGCAGGAACGCGGCATGACCGTGGATATCGCCGACTACGAGCGGCTGATGGAAGAGGCTCGGGTAAAGGCTCGCGCGGGTGGAAGAGGGGAAGCGTCGCCGTTGCTCCTGTTGCCCCCGGATGCGATTGCCGAGCTGCAAAAGCGAGGAATTCCGGCGACGGATGATTCCGCAAAGTTCGACGCATTGACGAAGGCTTCCGATGCGCACGTCGTCGCGATTTGGGACGGCGAACGGTTCGTCGAATCAGCGGTGGCGCAATCGCAAGCCGCCATCATCCTGGATCGAACCAATCTCTATTCCGAGATGGGTGGTCAGATTGGCGACCACGGGATGCTGCTTGGGCTGATGGCAAACTTCGCTGTCGAAGCCACGCAATGTGTCGGCGGTTACGTGCTGCATGTGGGACGTTTCGTCCTCGGCTCCTTCCGGGTGGGAACTCCCGTCAAGGTTACGGTCTGGGGCGCGCGCGAGCAGGTGCAGCAGAACCACACGGCCACGCACCTGGCCAACTGGGCACTGCGCGAGGTGCTGGGCGACGACGTGCAACAGAAGGGGTCGCTGGTCGATCCCGACAAGCTGCGCTTCGACTTCTCGCACGGCAAGTCGCTCGGCGAGGACGAACTGGCCCGCGTCGAAACGCTCGTCGGCGAACGGATCGGGCAGAAACTCCCCGTCTACGCCGAAGAAGCCCCGCAGGAGCAGGCCCTCAAGATCAGCGGCCTCCGCGCCGTGTTCGGCGAAAAGTACCCGCCGATGGTGCGCGTGGTTTCGATCGGCGTGCCCGTCGCGGACCTCTTGAAAGACCCGTCGAATGCGAAGTGGCGCGAGTACTCCATCGAGTTCTGCGGCGGAACGCACCTGAAGAACGCATCGGAATGCGAAGGGTTCGTCATCACCAGCGAAGAATCCGTCAGCAAGGGGATTCGACGCATCACCGCTCTGAGCGGGCTCGCCGCTTCAGCGGCTAGCGCTTCGGCGAAGGAACTCGACGGAGCGATCGCGCGTGCTCGTGCCGACGCCGACCTGCGCGACGCCATCGGTTCGCTCCAGAAGCTGCTCGCCGCGGAGAACCTCCCTCTCCGCGCCAAGCGTCGCGGCCAAGCCGCCGTCGCGGAGTTGCAGGCGCGTCAGAAGGCATCGGAGAAATCCGCGAAGAAGGATGCGGGCGGCAACATCGACGCCCTCGCCCGCGCGGGTGAGCTGCTCTCGAATGCCGACACGCTCGGACCCGGCAAGCTGATCGTCGGCGAGATCACCAGCGCCACCGACGAACAACTCCGCTCCGCCATGGATTCGCTCCGCAAGAAGTCGCCGAGTCACGGCATCCTGCTCGGGTCGGCCGGCGAGGGGAAGGTGAACTTCGTCGCCGCCGTGAGTGACGACTTGATCGCCAAGGGCCTCAAGGCCGGCGACTGGATCCGAGAGACGGCCAAGGTCGCGGGCGGCGGCGGCGGGGGGCGGCCGCAGATGGCGCAGGCGGGCGGGAAGGATCCGGCCAAGCTGCCCGATGCGCTCGCCCGCGCGCGGGAGTTTGCACAGGACATCGTGAAATGACCCGGCGAGAGAGTCGAAGCCGCGTTCTCCCTCTTCCCGGTACTCCGGGGAGAGGGCGGGGGAGAGGGGCGAACGGCGCGGCGCATCGAGCAGCGGTCGACTGCAGCACGAGCGCGGACTAGGCGCCGACCGGTGCGCGATGGTCCACACAACTCGCCCCTCTCCCCCGCCCTCTCCCCCGGAGTACCGTGGGAGAGGGAGGAAGTCGTTCGAAGCTGATGTACCTTTTCGGCTCAGGGCGAGGCTCATCACCTTCGTGTTTTCCCCGGGACCGTATGACCCTTGATCGCGTCATCCGTCGCCGCAGCGTCTACGCGGACAAGCTGCTCGCGTTCGGGGACTTCGTCTTCAGCGACGGCGCGGAGTTCGATCGGCGCGGCGCATGGCGCGAGTTTTTCGGCCGGCGCATCGGGAGCGCCTTCGACGGTCGCGTCATCTTCGAGATCGGCTGCAACGACGCCGCGCTACTCGCCAGAGTCGCGGCGCGGCACCCGATGACCGGTTTCATCGGGATCGACTGGAAGTGCCGCGCCCTGCACACCGCCGCCGAGCGGGTCGCGGCGCTCGGCCTGCAGAACGTCGCGTTGCTGCATGGCCGTGGGCAGGACGTCCGCCGGTTCTTCGCCGACGGGGAAGTGGACGAGGTGTGGGTCTTCCATCCCGACCCGTGTGACAAGCCGCAGGAACTGAAGAACCGATTGGTCGCCGAGCCTTTTCTGCTCGACGTGCATCGGGTGTTGCGCGACCGGGGGGCGCTGGTGCTGAAGACCGATCATCCGGACTACTATCGGTGGGTGCTGGGGCTCTTCGGGCTGGGCGAGGCACCGGGCGCGAGCGGAGCGGTCGTCGACCGGTTCGAAGTCTCGGCGCACTCGGCGGATTTCTGGAATGACGAGCCGACCCGCTCCGCGACGGCGGGGAAGTGTTTCGCGGGGGAGGCGAGCTTCTTCGAGCACCGCTATGTAAGGAAGCGGCGCCCCATCCATTACGTCGAGATGATGAAGCGCTAGCGACTCGATCCGCGAAGCCGCACGCGGAAGGGGTGGCGCGCGCTTGCGCGTCGTATCCGCGTCGTTCTCCGCCAGCCTCCGACTTCTTGACAGAACCGCCCGAACTTCCTACCGTACCGACCCTTGCTGCACGGCGGGTTTAGCCCGCCGTTGCCTTTTAATGGGTCCATGTAGGAACGTTGCCCGCCGGTTGGTTGCCTCGTCGTAACCGACGCGCGCGGAGATTGCCGCAGGAGTCGTGTCATGCTTCCGGTCCAGAAACATAGCAAGTCGCGTAAGCGCAAGCGTCGCTCGCACTTAGCTCTCAAGCCGATCCACTACGTCCGGTGCCCCCAATGCGGCAGCGCCAAGCTCCCGCACGCCGCGTGTGACAACTGCGGCTACGTGAATCCCAAATTGGCGCTGCAGGTCGAGCAGGACGAGGCGTAGGAGTTGTTAGTTGCCAGTTGCTAGTTGCCAGTGAAGAGGACGCTCCCGCGCCTTTCTTACTGGCAACTAGCAACTGGCAACTGGCAACTCCTCCCCCCCACGGAGGAACTTCGGTGCGAGCTGCGGTGGACGTGATGGGCGGCGATCGTGCGCCGGCCGCCATCCTCAAGGGCTGCTGGGAGGCCGCGCCTCTGCTGGAGCCCGGGGACACGATTCACCTCGTCGGCGACGAGAAGATCATCCGCGACGCCCTCGCGCACAGCGAGCTCTCCGCCGAGCAGAAGCAGCACTACCACGTCGTCCCCACGACGCAGGTCATCGAGATGGACGACTCGCCCGTCGAGGCGATCCGCTCCAAGCCGAACAGCTCGATCTCCGTGATGTGCAAGATGGTCGCCAAGGGGGAGGCCGACGTCGTCGTCTCCGCCGGCAACACCGGCGCGTGCGTCGCGGCAGCGCAATTGCGCATGCGGACGCTCAAGGGCGTCAGCCGGCCGGGCATCGCGGTCATCCTGCCGACGTTTCATGGGCCGGTCGTCATCTGCGACGTCGGCGCCAACGTCGCCCCCAAGCCCAAGCACATTCACCAGTACGCCATCATGGCCGGCGCCTACGCGCACGCCGTCGCGGGCATCGAGAACCCGCGCGTCGGGCTGCTCTCGATCGGCGAGGAAGACGCCAAGGGAAACCAGCTCACCAAGGAAGCGCGCAAGCTCCTCCGCGACGAGCCGCAGGTCAACTTCGTCGGCAACGTCGAGGGCCGCGACCTGTTCAAGGGCGTGGTCGACGTCGTCGTCTGCGACGGGTTCGTCGGCAACATCGTCCTGAAGTTCACCGAAGGCATGGCCGAGGGGTTGTTCCAGACGATCCTGGCGGAACTGGAAGAGTTCGCGCCGGACCTGCTCGAGCAGTTCAAGCCGGTGATGAAGAAGATTTACGCCAAGCACGACTGGCAGGAGTACGGCGGGGCACCGCTGCTGGGCGTGGGCGGGTACTGCCTGATCTGCCACGGCAAGAGCGAGAGCCGCGCCATCAAGAACGCCATCCGCGTCGGAAAGCAGCTCAAGAACAGCGGCGTGAACGAGAAGATCGTCCAGTCGATCGAATCGAGCATCCCGGTGGGAGAAGAGGAATAGAGGAATAGTTGCTAGTTACTAGTTGCTAGTTGCTAGTAGAGGCAAAGCCCGCCAAAATCTCCCCACTAGCAACTGACAACTAGCAACTTATTCGCACTCGCATTCGCATTCGTATGCCCGACTACGGCGCCATCATCGCAGGGACCGGCAGCTTCCTACCGGAGAAGCGGCTCACCAACGACGACCTGTCTAAGATGGTGGACACCAACGACGAGTGGATCACGCAGCGC
>JBAUGM010000023.1:0-2570 GCA_049679725.1 Tepidisphaeraceae bacterium | reverse complement strand
CGCCCGCGGCGCGCCAGCCACGCCGACGCGCCAAGCAGCGCGAGCGTGACCACGGCGATGATGGCGACAATGGCGGGCGTCATGGCGCTTGCGTTCCTTCCGGCGCGGGTCTTCCGTCCTCAACGTGGCGATACCTCACGTTTCGGCCTTCGCGAGGCAGGGGGATCATTCGGAGACGTACGATTCCGGTCAGGGAATGCAAACGGGTTGGGCCGGTCGCGACGGATGGAGGATGTGGACCGACATTATCGGCACCCTCATTAGGCGCCTCGCTTGCGAGGCGCTGTGTCCGTCTGAAGAGAGCGCCCCGCAAGCGGGGCGGCTAACTGTGAGCTACTCGTCGAGGTCGCTCCTTTCGTTTCCCAGCGCCTCGTCGATCACCGGGCGAATGTCCTCGTACGTGAACCCGCGGCGCAGGAGCATGCCGACGAGCCGCCGCCGCGCGACGACGGGGTCGAGCTTGCGCAGCGCGGGACCCTTCTTCTCCGCGAGCCGGCGCGCGACGGCCATGCTGTCGTGGGCTTCGTAGACGTCCTCGAGCGCGCGGCGCGCCGTCTCGCCCTTCACCCCCGCCTTGATCAGCTCGACGGCGGCGCGGCGCTTGCCGTGGTGCTTGTGTTGCGCAGCGGAGAGCGCTTTCGCGGTGGCGAAGCGCTTGTCGTCGACGTAGCCGAGCTGCTCGAGCTGGTCGAGGACGTCGTTGACGATGCGCTCGCCGTACTCGCGGCGCATGAGTTTCCTGTGCAGCTCGGCCCGGCTGTGGAGGCGCTGGCCGAGGAACCTGGTTGCCTGGTCGAACGCTTCCTGCCGGACTTCGCCGCGCTCGATGTCGGCCACCTGCTCGGGGGTGAGGGTCATCCCCTCGCGCAGGCGGAAGCGGGCGACGACGTTGAGGTTCACGCCGAACGCGAACGCGCCGTCGAGGTGGACGTTGCGACGGTTGGGACGTCGGCGCTGCTCGGAGATCTTGGTGATGGTGGGCATGGTCACGACGCGCGCCAGACCTGAAAACCCAGCCGCTGAAGCGGCCTCGCCAATGGAGGCTTCGTTACGGCCCGCTCAGCGAGCGGTCGGCGTTGGCGTAGACGGTGGCATTGTCGCCGAAGTTATCTTCGCGCGCCATGGCGACCGTGACGGTCCCGCCGGCGGCGCGGGGGAACTTGTTGCCGGGGATGGGCTCGACGTGACCGTCGGCGAAGCAGACGTTGGCGATCTGCTTGGGGTGGCGGTAGCCGATGCGGCTGTTCGTCACGCCGATGCGGTTGTCGCGCTGTCGACCGGCGTACACGCCGTCGGCCAACACGACGAGCCGGCTGGGCTTTCGGAAGCGGCTGGTCTTCGTGTAGTTGATGATGCGCCCCTCAGTGCTGGGGCCGTAGCCGACGGAACCGGTGTAGAACGTATCGGGGACGTGGGATGCGGCGGCGCCGATCGGGTTGTCGGCGTTGATCCAGTAGCCGACGCGGATGATCTTGTTGAAGCCGCGCTCGGGGATCGTGGTGGCGACGTTGGCCACGCCCAGCCGCAGGTTCGGCCAATCCATCCACCCCTTGGGCTTGCCGGGATCCGTGCCGGTCTGGCCGCCCAGCATGCCTTCGACGTCGAGCATGGACGGGCAGACGAAGACGGAGCGGTCGTTCGCCTGGTCGCCCGTGACGTACTTGTCGCGGTCGAGGATGGGCGCCCAGCCCTCCAGCGGCACGGTCGGCCCGCCCGTGACGCCGCTCATCGTGTAGGAGGGGATGACGAAGCCGTTGTTGTTCGTGTTGTACATGACCAGCGCCTGGCCGAGCTGGCGGAGGTTGGACATGCACTGGATCGACTTCGCCTGCTCGCGCGCGCCGTTCAGCGCCGGCAGGAGCAGCGCGATCATGATCGCGATGATGCCGATGACGACGAGGAGCTCGACGAGGGTGAACGCGCCGGTGAACGCGCCGCGGCGAGCGCTTCGAGTGTTTCGTTGACGAGTGCACATGTCTTCGACTCCTTCTGAATGACCGTGAACGTCCCGTGGACGTTCAGGATGCGCATGGATGGCGCTCCCGTCCAGCCGAATCGCGTGGCGCTTCTTATCTACATCCGTCCAAGGCTCGCGACGCCTGAGCGCGATCCGCCGAGGAGGCGATCACGCGCTCATGAATCCGGCAGGGAAAAGGCAAGCTGCGAAGGTCGCGAAGTGCGCGAAGGTGGACGCGAAGGAAAAGCTCATCGCTCTTCTTCGCGATTCGCTTCGCGGACTTCGCGTCCTTCGCCGTCGCCTTTCCCGCCCGCGGGCGCTGAGGATACGTCCCACCCGGCGCCTTCGGAGCGGATCAGCAGCGGCTGAACCTGCTGGTGGATCTGGTCCATCGCTTCCTTCAGCGTGTACTCAAAAGTGTATCGGTCCCGGCCGTTCTCGGGAGCGGGCAAAGCGCGCGTCGACGTCCGGTAACGCGCTGAGATTGTTCGCCGGCGCGTGAACCCCTCACATCGCGCATCGACCGCTGCCGATAAGCGGAATGATGAACCTCTGCACCTTTAGATTGACCGTGGCGCTGGTCGCATTGGCGTGGACGGGCCAGGCTTGGGCC
>JBAUGM010000022.1:0-2975 GCA_049679725.1 Tepidisphaeraceae bacterium | reverse complement strand
GCCGCGACTCGACTGAGCTCGTCGAAGTCAAGCGGAAGACACGCGAGCGAGGAACCGCGCGTCCCATCCATCCCAGATCGTGCGCGATTCTCATGACATTCGCGCACCGGATTCCGACGATCACGCGAAAAAGCCCCGAAAACTCGCTCAAAAGAATCTGCGAAACTCCCGGATTTTCGTAACTCCTTCTGCGCGTTTGTGGGGGCAACCCTTGCCCCGCACTGCGCCGCGCCGCTAACGTCTGCGGCCTCGTGAATGCTCATGACGACCATGCTCGACACGCCCGCGCGGGGCTCGCGTACGGATTGTTCGCGTACGGGTGGTGGGGGCTCGTCCCGATCTACTTCAAGGCCGTGGCGCACGTGCCGCCGCTGGTGGTGCTGGCGCATCGGGTCGTGTGGTCGGTCGTGTTCCTCGCGGCCATCGTGGCGCTCCAGCATCGCTGGGGAGAGCTCCGCGCCGTCGTGCGCTCCCGGCGGCTGATGCTGACGCTGGTGGCGTCGACGATCGCGGTCGCGCTGAACTGGCTGATCTTCATCGATGCCGTATCAGATGGCCGGGTGCTCGAGGCGAGCCTCGGGTACTTCATCAACCCGCTGCTCACGGTCGCGCTGGCGATCGTGTTTCTCAAGGAGCGCCTCCGCCCGATGCAGGCCGTGGCGCTGGCGATCGCGGCGGCGGGGGTCGTCGTGCTGACCGTGCGGACGGGGCAGATGCCGTGGGTCGCGCTTCTGTTGGCGCTGACGTTCGGGACGTACGGCCTGCTGCGCAAGGTCGCGCCGGTCGGGCCGCTCGTCGGGTTGACGGTGGAGACGACGCTGCTGCTGCCGATGGGGTTGGTGTTCGCGATCGTGCAACTCGCTCACGACGTCGGTGATCGCGCGGTGATGTGGCGCTCGTACCCGCTCCTGCTGCTCGCCGGCGTGGTGACGGCCGTTCCGCTCCTCAGCTTCGCCGCCGCGGCGCGGCGCTTGCGGCTGACGACGCTGGGGTTCCTCCAGTACGTCGGGCCGACGTTGCAGCTCCTCCTGGCACTCTGGTACGGCGAATCGTTCACCGCGACGCACGCGGTGAGCTTCGGGGCGATCTGGCTGGCGCTGGTGGTGTTCACGATCGACTCGGTGCGCGCGTACCAGGCACGATCCATCGCCCCCGCGGAACCCGTCACGCGCGCTGCGGAGATCGCCACGGCGCCGTTGCCGGAGTGAGGCTCCCATCGGCATGACGTGCGTCGACCGTTCATCAAGCGGGCATCTCACAGCTCCGTGTACTTCTTCGCGCTGCCCCGCGCTTTGTGAACGGGGTACTTCCTCGCGTTCTTCTTCATCTTCGTCACGAACGCATCCGCCAGGTCGATGTCCAGGTGCTCCGCCAGCAGCAGCACGACGTGCAGGACGTCCGCCAGCTCGTCGGCCACGTCCGTCTTCTTCGCGCGCAGGTGCTGCTCGAGCTCCTTCGCGTTGCGCCACTGGACGTGCTCCAGCACCTCCGCCGCCTCCAGGGCGAGCGTGAGCGCGAGGTCTTTGGCGTTGTGGAACTGCTTCCAGTGCCGCTCGTCGCGGAAGCGCAGGGCGATCCGCGTGAGGTCGGGGATCGTGCTATGGGACACGATGATCCTCCCGCGCGATCCGCTCGCGCAGCTCGGCCATGAGCTCGTGCAGTTGCCGGTCGATGAAGGCCGTGATCTCCTTTGCCTTCATGTCGTGCACCACGACCGGCTTGCCAAACAGCACGCGGACGGGGCACCGCTGCCAGATCTTCCTGTGCTTCGGCCACGCCTTGAACGACCCCTCGATCACGACCGGCACGATCGGCACCTGCGCCTTGCGGACGACCAGCGACGCGCCGCTCTGGATCGGCTGGAGTTCACCATCCTCGCACCGCCCGCCCTCCGGAAAGACCGTGAGCATGTGTCCCTCCTGGAGCCGGCGAATCGTTTCCTTCACGGCGCCGATGTCCCCCTCGCCTTGGCGAACGGGGAACGCGTTGCACTTGCGGATGAACCAACCGAAGACGGGGTTGGTGAACAGCCCGCTCCGGGCGAGGAAAATCAGCTCCCGCTCGAGCTGCACGCCGAGCGCAACCGGATCGAGGAAGCTCTGGTGATTGGACAGAAGCAGAACGCCCCCGGTCTTCGGGACGTTCTCCTTGCCATAAACCTTCAGGTCGAACCAGGCGCTGCTGAGGATGCGGAACAGTGCGCGGAAGAACTTATAGATCACCGCTGCGCTCCTGAAGGAACAGCCGCCCCCGCGCGGGCGGCGCGGGAGACGATGAGGTCGATCACCTGGTCCTGCGAGAGCGCGGTCGTATCGACGACCTCGGCATCCTTGGGCACGGAGAGCGGGCCGACCGATCGGCTGGCGTCGCGGTGATCGCGCGCGACGATGCCGCTGAGGATCTCCTGGTAGTCGACGATCTCACCGCGGTGGCGAAGCTGCGCGACGCGCCGGCGGGCGCGCTCGGCAGGTGAGGCGTCGAGGTAGAACTTCAGCGCCGCCCGCGGGAAGACGACCGTCCCCTGGTCGCGCCCCTCGGTGACGAGGTTGCCGCGCTCGGAGCCGATCTGCTGCTGCTGCGCGACAAGCTGCTCGCGGATGGCGGGGACGACGGCGACGTACGACGCCGCCCGCGTCGCCTCGCCGCCGCGCAGGAGGTGGCCGACGGGCTCGCCGTTGAGGTAAACGCCCGGCGGGTGCTTGTCCCAGTCGAAGGTGATCTTGGCGTGGCGCGCGATGAACGTGAGCTCGCGCGGGTCGTCGAGCTTGGCCTCGCGACGAAGCGCCGCCAGCCCGATCGCGCGGTACATCGCACCGGTGTCGAGAAAATCGAACCCCAGCCGCTGGGCGACGGCCAAAGCCACGCTCGATTTCCCCGTTCCGGCCGGGCCGTCAATGGTGATCACCATGGATGAGGGAGAAGTAACGGACGGCGGCGCGTCCCGCAAGTTAGCGCGTCTTGGAGCACAGCAGTTC
>JBAUGM010000021.1:0-2394 GCA_049679725.1 Tepidisphaeraceae bacterium | reverse complement strand
AAGGAAGTGCTCGTCCCCGTTGAGTACAAAGGCGTGATCATCCTGAAGGACGGCCTCAAGCGAATCATTAACCCCGAAACCTTCTCTTCCTGACTCTGCTTCTCTGCGTCTCTGCGTTCGCATTTCGGGTTCGGCAGCGGATCACGTGAGATAGGATGAACGCAAAGACGCAGAGGTGAGGAGGCAGGAGGAGAAAGGAGACGGACGCGCGAGGCGCCCATGCCGCTGGCTTACTCCAGCACCCACCGCGGCACGAACTTGCCTTCGGCGATCTGCTGCTGGATGGCTTCGCGGACGCCGACGACGTGCTGCCGCGCCAGGCGCTCGGCATCGTCCGGGCGGTTCTCTTCGATCGCCTTGACGATCGCCAGGTGCTCGGCGCGGATTTCCGGGTGCGCGCGGCTGGTCTGCACGATCATGCCCAGCACGTGGTACGCCTCGGTGAGACGCGCGAGGATCACGTTCTGCGAGATGAGGATGATGCGGTGGTGGAAGTCGCGGTCGAGCGCGCCGCGCTCGACCACCTTGTCGGCCATGCCCAGTTGGTAGATCCGCTCGGCCTGGTCGGTCAGGTGCTTGACGTCGTTGCGGCTGGCGCGTTCGCAGCACAACCGGGCGGCCATGCCCTCGAGCATCTCGCGGACCTCGTAGGCCTGGAGGAGCATGTCGGTATCGAGATCGCTGACGAAAATTCCCAGATTGTCTACGGATTCCACCAGCCCGCTGAATTGCAACTCCAGCAGCGACTCGCGGATGACGGACTGGGCGACGCCGAATCGCTTGGCGAGCTGCTGCTGGGTGAGGCGGGTGCCGGGGCGCAGTTCGCCCGAGAGGATCAGCCGGCGCACGTCCTCGCGGACGCGGCTGCGGGCCGTCGTGGTCTGAGAAGTAGTCCCCGCCTCTTTAGCCATATTGATCTGCATAACCTAGAGGGTTTGGAGGAATTTCACAACCCTTCCTCAGCAGGTGCAACAACCCCGTGGCGGATCATCACTTTGAGTATTCTATAACGTGGATAGCATCGGGACGAGCAGCTTGATCAATACCGCGCTGACGGTCCCCACCAGAACCGCCGCCGCGAAGCCGACGGAGAACGGCTTCCATCCCAGCCCGCGGAGCCTGGCCAGCCCGGTTCCCAGTCCGACGGCCGCCATCGCGATCGTGAGGCACCAGACGGCCGAAACGTCGACGCCGCGGACGAAGCGTTCCCACGCCGCGCGATCGAGCACGCCGAACGCGCGATCGCCCATGTCACCGACCGATCGCAGGCAGGCCATCAGCGCGAAACCGATGACGAACATCGGCACGAGCTGGCTCCACTTCTGCCGCTTCATCGGGCGGGCCGTCTGCCCCGAACCCTGCGCCGAACGGTGGTACGCGAGGGCCATGAGCGGGATGAGCACAACCATGCAGACGTTGCGCATCAGCTTGACGGCCATGGCGACGCGCAGCACGCCGTCCGTGCCGTACTGCTGCTTGTACATCAACCCCGCGCCGGCGACTTGCGACGTGTCGTGAATGGCGGAGCCGAGAAAGAGGCCGGCGTACGTCGGATCGTTGCCGAACAACAAATGGGCGAGGAACGGATACGTGAACATCGCCACCAGCCCGAAGAGCGTGATGGTGGCGACGGCGTAGCTGGTCTCGTCCTCCTCGGCCTCGATGACCGGCGCCGTCGCGACGATGGCGCTGATGCCGCAGATGCTCGTTCCGACGGCGATGAGCATCCCCAACCGCCTGGGCAACCCCAGCGCGCGGTTGATCAGCGTCACCGCCGCCAGCGCGACGGCGATGCACGCCGCGATCACCGGCAGCGCGATGACGCCCAGCCCGACGATCGCGCCCAGCGTCAACTTCAGCCCGAGCAACACGATGCCGATGCGGAGGACGGTCTTGATGCACAGGCGCAGGCCGTGCTCGTAGGTCGTGGGAATGCCGACGGTGTTGCGGATGAGCAGGCCGAGGACGATCGCGAGCAGGATCGGGCTGATCGGGCTGCCGCGTGATGGGTCAAAGTGCAGCACGCTGATGCCGATCCAGTCGGCCAGCAGCTTGCCGACGTACGCGAGCAGGCCGGCCAGGCCGATGCCGGGGAGCGCTTCGCCGAGCCAGGCGAGGACGTTGTACCCCTTGCGCTGCCAGGCCGCGCGCTCCGCGGCGGGCTTGCGCGGCTCGAACCAGTCGGGGACGCCTTCAAGGCTGTCGAGCGAGGAGAACAATCGGGCGTGTTCGGCGAGCGTGTTGGTCATGACGTTGTTGCCTTCGAGGCTGTCACATCACGGCAGACGCAGGTGACCAGGTGAACCTCGAAGAAAGGGGACGATCAGCCCCCGCTGGATGCGCTTGACGTCCCGTAGGGGCGAACCTTGTGTTCGCCCTTCGTCGCGCGAGAAG
>JBAUGM010000020.1:0-7125 GCA_049679725.1 Tepidisphaeraceae bacterium | reverse complement strand
CCACCCCGCCGACCTCGATCGTTTGCGGCGCGAACCCCAGCCGCACCGCGACGCGCGGCCGGCTCTTCGCGTAATCCTGCTCGACTTTCGCCGGTACGTCGAACCGCTGCCAATCCTTCCCGACGCTGAACTGCGCGGACAAGGTCTTGGCGAACGGTTCGTCCGACTGTTCGAGCACGAGGCCGATCGTGCCGGCGTTCGTCTCGTCCGTCGCGCGCAGCGTTCGCGCCCAAACGGACAGCAGCACGACGTCGCCGCGCTTCGGCGCGTCGCCGGCAACGGTGGCTGCGAGCTGGATCGCCCAGGGTTCCTTGGCGCGGTCGCGCACGTCGACCCGCCAGGCGCGCGTGAATCCGCCAGGGCCCCGCACGTCGACGACCTTCGCCTCGGCCATCGCGACCGCGCTGCCCATGAGTTGGAAGTGCCTGGGAGATCCGTCGATCAGCGGCTTGCCGGGTGGGAGCGAAGGCGCGGTCGCCAAGTCGGCGCCGGTCGCTACCCGCGCCGTCGCCGGAAGTGTGCATGCCACGATCGCCAAGCGCAGGAGCGTGACCATCACGGTCGTCATCCTCACTGCGGCCGAATGATGAACCGGACGAGGTGTTACCCCCGCCGCGCCGTATCGTGCTCTGCTCAAGTTACACCTCGCGTCGCCGGCGTCGCAGCATCCAGCCTCCTGCTGTGACAAGCACGGCAAGGGCATTCGGTTCAGGCACGACGGCGACCGTACCGTTGAGCACGATGTCATCGAAGTCGACGTTCTGCAGCACACCAGGTGTAAAGTAGCGGACCTGCAACGTGAGCGGCGATGTCAGGTTCTGAAATTGTGCCCCGGAGAGGTCGAGCGTCACTGGGGTGAACGTGGGCCGCACGGTGGGAATGGGGACGATGCCCGTCAGGCTCGTCGCAAAGCCGTCGAGGCTCGATCGGATTTCGTAATCACGCGTGCCCGCGGTTCCGCCCCCTTGTGCGACATTGAACGTCAGGCTGCTCAGGTCAAGTTCGTTTCCGGCGTCGGCCGAAACCGTGAACGTGAAGTACACGTCGCTTCTCGTCCCGCTTTCGTTCGTGTTGGCGCGGGCGGCGGCGAGTGTGGGCTGCGTGGCGTAGCCGACGCCGGTGGCGAAGGTGAGCGCGCTGGTTGGTTGATTGTTGACATTCGGCGACCCGGTAACGCTTCCGGCCGTCGCGTTGGGCGCAACGGTCGTCGCACTCAGGGTGTTACCCGTAAACGAGTATTGGGCGATGACGGCTCCGCGGGCCGTCCCACCCAAAATCATTGCCGCCACCAGAAACGCTAGACATCCAAATCGCCAGGACCGCAGCATAGCTCCTCCTCACGCGCGTCTCTCGTTAGAGAACGCACGATTGACCAGAACGCATCGGTCTCCGAATTCGTGGGACGCCACAACGACGAGTAGGCCCTCGTGACTGTGCCCTGCCATTACTGCGGGCGAATGATGAACCGGAACTGCCCGCCGCGGTAGGTCTTCAGGTCGGCTGGCACGTCCTTGATCTGCGCCGTCTCCGCGTGGCCGTCGGCCATGAGGAGGTTGGTCAGCTTGAGGTTCCCGTGCCGCGCGTTGACGTTGAAGGAATTCTGCTGGTGCCAGACGAATCCGTCGTAGACGAGCACGAGCCCCGCGCTGTCGCGGAAGTCGGTGAGCTTGTGCAGCGACTGCACGTGGCCCAGCGCGGTGCTCGGGATGCGCGTGAACGCCCAGCGTTTGAACGAGTTCTGGTTGTCCGTGGCGTTGCTGGTCGTCCAGCCGTTGATCCCGTACCACTTGTCCACGCGCACGTTGCTCGTCGTGGAGAGCAGGCGGCTGAACATCGCGCCCCGGGCATCGTATGGCGTGGACGGTCCGAAGACGGGGGTGATGTTGTTGCGGTTGTTCAACCCGCTGGGGCAGCGGAAGACGGAGTCACCGTAGGACGAGTCGCCGATCGTGTTCATCGACGGCCCCTGCGGCGGCGAGGGGAGGTGCTTGGTGTTGACGAGGATGGTCGCCCAGTCGTCGCGCTCCTGGATATCGCCCAGTTGCTGGTGGCTGCCCGGCACGAGGAACCCCTTGTTCGCGCCGGCGTACATGACGATCGCGCTGCCGATCTGGCGGAGGTTCGAGAGGCACCTCACCGTGTTCGCCTGCTCGCGCGCCTTCTGGAGCGTGGGCAGCAGCACGGCGATGAGCACCGCGATGATGCCGATCACGACCAGCAATTCGACGAGGGTAAACGCCGCAGCCGCTGTTTGCGCCTGACAACGACGACGATTCTTCGCGTAGCGCATCATCGCTCTTCCTTTCATCCTCGCGTCCAAGACGTGTGCCGCGCGTCGCCGGCCAAGGCGACGCGCGGGAACCTCACTTCAACTCACTCCGCGGCCCCGCGCTCCATGGACGCCGCGGCGGCGGTGCTTTCGCGCACGATCAGATGCTCATCGAGCAACACGATCTCCGGCGTCAACTGCGGCCGGTCGAGCCGCTCCACGAGCAGCCGCACCGCGTGCTCGCCCATCTGCCGGACGGGTAGTCCGATGACGGTCAGCGGCGGGGTCAACTGTTCGACGGGGTACGCATCGTTGAACGTCACGAGGCTCACGTCGCCCGGCACGCGCACGCCGCGGCGCCAGAAGTGCTGGAGCAGGGCGATGGCGGGGCGGTGGTCGAACGTGAGCATCGCCGTCGCCGGGAACGCGCCGCCGCGCGTGACGCGATCGCCGAACGCGTCGATCGGGCCCGTGAACGGCTCGTCGGGCGCCAGGCCGGCCTCGTTCATGAACCGTTGGTAGGTGGCGGCGCGGATGATGACGCTCGGGTGCGGCGGCTGCTCACCGCCGTAGTACGCGATGCGGCGGTGGCCCAGGTCGTACAGGTGTCGCATCGCCAGGATCGTGCCGGCCTCGTCGTTCACGTTCACGCAAGACCAACTCGCGTCGGCGGCGGCGTTGATCAGGACCGTCGGCACCTTGTGGCCGCGGAGGGTGCGCATGACCGAGTCCGACAGCGACGCGAGCGAGAGGCAGCCGTCGAACCGCTGGTCGTCGAGCATCCGCTCGAACCGGTCGTCGCCCTCGGGGACGTGGATGAAGATTGGCGTGTAACCGTAGCGGTTCAGCTCCTCATCGATTCGTGAACCGATCTCCGTGTACACGCCCTGCGGCAGCGCGTGGGCGTAGACGACGGCGATCATCTGGCTCCGCCGGCTCGCCAGGACCCGGCCGCGCCAGCTGGCGCGGTAGCCCATCTCCTCAGCGATGAGGACGATCCGACGGCGGGTTTCTTCCTTCAGCGTCGACGGACGGTCCGGCGAATGGTTGACCGCCAGGCTCACGGCGGCCTTCGAGAGGCCGCACCGTCGCGCCACATCGGCGAGCGTCGGACGGCGGGTTGATGTCGGGTCGGTCAGCGGCATATAAACCGATTTATTCGTTAAGTAAACCGGTACAGACTATAAATCGGATTTTTCGATCGTCAAGTGAAAATTTGCGGTTTTTTGGGAACCAAGCGAGCGGGGCGGTTGGGATCGGGCGGAGCCGTTAGCCCTGGGCCGGCAACCGCAGGGGCATTTGGCGGAGGCGGACGCCCGTCGCGTTGAAGACGGCATTGCCGATCGCGGGGGCGACGGCGATCAGCGGCGTCTCGCCGGCGCCGACGGACGGGAGGTCCGGGCGGTCGAGCAGGTGCACGTCCAGCTGCGGCAGGTCCTTCGTCCGCGGCACTTCGTACTTCCAGAACGAAGCGTTCTCGATCTTGCCCTCGTTGAAGACCATCGCCTCGCGCAGCGCGGGGCCGAGGCCCATGACGATCGCGCCTTCAACCTGCGACAGAAGATTCGTCGGGCTCGTGATCTTCCCACACTCGAACGCCTGGCAGACGCGCAGGACCTTGATCGTTCTCGTCGCGCGATCGACCTGCACCTCGACGCACGCGGCGACGACCGAGCCCTTGTCCGTGCTGCACGCGATGCCGATGCCGCGGCCGTCATCGTGCCTGGCCTTATGAAGATCCTCCGTCCATTCAAACTTCGCGGCGGCCGTTTCGAGGACGGCGCGGAGGCGCGGGTCATCCAGGTGATCGAGGCGAAACGCCATCGGATCACGACCTGCGGCGCTGGCCAGTTCGTCCATGAAACTCTCGCGCGCGAACGTGTTCGCCGTTGCGGCCAGCGCGCGGTACGAACCGTGGCGGAGCGGTCCGTCGCTCTCGACGTGCTGGACGTTCTTCGCTGCGACGCGATAGGGCGTCTCGATCGACGACCGGCCGGAGTTGATGTTGACGAAGTGCCACGCCGTCAGCTTGCCGCCCTCGTCGAGTGCCGCGGCGACGTCGATCGCGGCGGCGGGGCGGAAACTCGCCCACGTGAACTCTTCGGCGCGCGTCCAACGCACGGCGACGGGCTTGCCCGCCGCCTTCGCGAGTCGCGCCGCTTCGACGGCCGTCTCGCCCGTGTGTCGCCCGCCGAAGCCGCCGCCGAAATCGGGGACGATGACGCGCACCTTCTCCGGCGGAATGTGGAATGCGCCGGCGACCTCGCCGCGCACGCGGAACGGGCCCTGCGTCGACGTCCAGATCGTGACCGACCCGCCCGCCCACTCCGCAACGGCAGCCCGCGGCTCCATCGGTGCGTGCTGGACGTACGCGATGTCGTACGTCGCACTCAGCGACTTCGCCGCAGACTTCATCTGATCCGCGAGCGGGTTGGCCGGCGCGCCGCCCCGCGCATTCTTGCGCAGGTGGTCGAACAGCTCGCTGCTGGACGGGTGCGGCGCCGGCGTCCACTTCGCCGTCTTCGCCAGCTCCGCAATCGCGCGCTTCGCGATGTGCGTGTTCGGCGCGGCCACGCCGACGAAATCCCCATCCCGCACGACGACCACGCCGTCGATCGCCTGCGCGGGCGCGAGGTCGATCTCCGCGAGTTTCGCGCCGTACGACGCGGGGCGGAGGATCTTCCCGTACAGCATGCCAGGGCGGATGACGTCGGACGGAAAGCTGTGAACGCCGGTCACGAGGTCGCGACGATTCGGCCGCGGGACGGACGTGCCGAGGACTTTCCATTCCTCGACGGCCGTCACCTTCACGTCGCGCGGCACCGCCTTCTTGAAGGCATCCGACGACCGCTCGGCTTTCGCCAGGTCGGCGTACGTCGCGCCGGCATTCGTTGCGGCAAAGGTTGCGAGCAACTCACGCGCGGCGGCGCACGCTTGTCGAATCGCCGGAAGCGTGGACGGCGTCGTGCGGCTGCCCGCGGTCATCCCGTCGTCGGGCGTCAGGCCGGTGTCGGCCATGATCAGCCGCACGTGCTCGACCGGCACGCGCAGCTCCTCGGCCGCGGCTTGCGTAATCTGGGCGCGCGAGCCCTGGCCGCCCTCGACCTTGCCGGTCATGACCGTGATCGTGCCATCGGCGCCGATGTGAAGCCGCGCGCCCAGGTTGATCGGCGCGCTGTTGCCGCCGCCTCGTCCGCCGCGGCGTTCCTGCGCGATGGCGGGGCCGACCGTCGCGGAGATGAGGATGCCGGCGCCCAGCGCCTGCACGAACGTGCGTCGAGTGAAGCCGAAGTCGTAGCCGACCGGCTCGATGATCTGATCGTCGTCCTGGAGTGCGTCTTCGATCGACATCGCCGTGCTCAACCCTTCGCGCGCTCCGCGGCGCGCTTCACCGCGTCCACGATGTTCTGATACCCGCAGCAGCGGCAGAGGTTCCCGTTCATGCCGTCGCGAATCTCTTCATCGGTCGGGTTCGGCTTGCGCGCGAGCAGCGCCACCGTCGCGAGGATCATGCCCGGCGTGCAATAGCCGCACTGGAACGCGCCGGCGTCGAGGAATGCCTGCTGCACGGGATGCAGTGCATCAGCGCCGGTCGACAAGCCCTCGATCGTCGTGATCGTCTTGCCCGCGACCTGCGACGCCGTCGTGCTGCAAGTGAACAGCCGCTTGCCGTCGACGATCACCGAGCACGCGCCGCACGACCCTTCGCCGCAGCCGTACTTCGTGCCGGTGAGCGCCAGGTCTTCGCGCAGCACCTCGAGCAGCGAGCGATCCGGCTCGGTCGAGACGTCGAAGTCGCGGCCGTTGACCTTCAATCTGATCGTGGCCATCTCTGCCATGACGAGCGACTCATCCTAATCCAGCCGCATCGACGGCGGCTACGCCAATCGTTCGTAATCTGCCGGTGTGTTGATGTTCGCGATCGTCCCCGGGGAATCGCACGCGACCTCCCGCACGAGCTGCGGTCGATTCCGCGCGAGGTGATTCAATCCGGTGTCGCATTCGCGGGACCGAACCGCCGGCGCCAGTGACGCGGGGAAGATCATCGGATGCCCGCGCCGGCCGACATGCGTGGCGATGACGATGCGGTCGGGCGTTTCGGCGAACGCGTCGATGCATTTCCGAACGTCTGCGGGCGTGATGCCCGCCGCGTCGCAGGGGCAGATGAGGTAACCGTCCGCGCCGGGCGAAGATTCCAATCCGATGCGGACGGAGTCGATCATGTCGGTCCGCGGGTCGTCGTTGATCGCCACGCCGACGAGCGGCGCGAGCGCGGGAAAGTCCTGCCGAATGGTCGCATTGGCGACGATCGTGGCGCGGCACACCCCGCCCGCGAGCAGCGCGTCCACCACGCCGAGCAGCATCGGCCGGCCCTCGATCGGTAAGAGCTGTTTGGGCGTTCCCATGCGGCCCGATCGTCCCGCGGCGGGGACGATGGCGGCGACGTTGATCGTGCGATGCGGCGTGCTCATCCCTTGGCGCCCACCCGGCATGGTAACCGCTCCCCTCGGGATGGCACCCGTATCAAGTCCAAGCGCTACACCCCGCGCGGGCGCGCGACGCGCAGAACGTTTGTACCCCGTCGCGAGATTTGATACGTTTTCATGCGGACGCGCGGGCCGCCGCGGGCTTGTTCGGTGGGCGCGTCGCACGTCGTCGATTTCGCAGTGAGTGGTGTGTGGGCTTCGACGCCGGCCGCGTGCCGGCGGGGGTATGTCGCGATGGCGATCGCATTCAGTTGTTCGTGCGGCAGGAAGATCAACGCCAAGGACGAACACGCCGGGAAGAAGGCGAAGTGCCCGGCGTGCGGTCAGGTGATCACGGTGCCCAGCGCAAGCGCCAGCGCGGGCGCGGCG
>JBAUGM010000019.1:0-2089 GCA_049679725.1 Tepidisphaeraceae bacterium | reverse complement strand
CTCTGGCGTTCGCGGGCGAGGCGTTCTTGACGAACCGCTCGACAGCCGCCGCCTCCAGCACGAGGCGCACGTCGTACAGCTCCGCCGCCTCCTCCGGCGAGGGCACGACGACGACCGCGCCCTTCTGCGGGATCGTCGTCACGAGCCCCTCGGCCGCGAGCTGGCGCAGCACCTCACGGATCGTCGTGCGCGAGACGCCGATCTGCTCGATCAGCTCGCGTTCGATCAGCCGCTGCCCAGGCTTGAGGCGGAAGTCGAGGATCGCCTCCCGCAGCACGTCCACGACCTGCTCGCGCAGCGGCGCCGCGACCCGGCCGACCCGCAGCGAGCCACCGCCTGAAGAAGAGAGGTCGGCGAGTCCGGCCATCCGTCTCAGCGTACCGGATGACCGTCATACGGGACGGCGGGGCGCGGGGCACACGGACCGCGCTTGTTGACGTCGGTCCAATTGCTCCACTAACCTGTGGATAGCGGCCGCGCTTCGCCCCATCTACAGATCGTGAGGAGCAAATGCAGTATTCACGCTTCGTCTTGAAGCTCGGCCTGCTGTGCGCCCTGTTGTGCTCGGTCGCATGGTCCAGCGCGTCGGCGTCGAGAGGCATAAGACTCGCAAGCGGGGGAGCGCTAACCGTTAACGCAAGAGGACCGGCGACCCTCAACGTCTCAGGCGTCAACATCATATGCACCGTCGATGGCGCCGGAGTCATCGAGCCATCGATACCGAAGACCGTCGGTGCGAGAGTCGGAACGCTCTTCAACGGGGGAACCATCAGCAACTGCAACGGTGGCTACAGCGGCACCAAGGACAACATATGGACGGTCACCTACCTTTCGTTCGGTGGCTCACTACCGTCCAATATAACGAGCGCCAACGGGCTGGCAACCGGTGTGTTGTTCACCGCAACCGGCGGCACAGTATTCGGCACGAACAGATGCCAATTCAGATCCAATCCTACTGTTACCATTTCGGGACCTGGGACGTCGTTCAGTGGCGGCAGCTTCTCGGGTCCCGTCGCTTACAATGCTGGACCAGCAAGCTGCCCGAGAAGCGGGAGAATAACCAACGCGGCACTTACGTTGTATGGAACGCTAACGAGCGTTGCGGTCACTCTATTCTGAGCTGAGCCAGACCTCATCCGCGGGCGGGCTGCGACCCGCCTGCGGACGCGTCAGATACGACTGCGCGGCGAACAGGGCACAATGGAGCGGAGTCCCGCCATGACCGCCGACCGTCGCACCGACAACCCTCGCCTCGAACCGCTCACGCCGCAGGCGTTTCGCGACGTGATCGGGCACTTCGCCAGCGGGGTGACGGTCATCACGACGACGCTCGACGGGGTCCAGCACGGGACGACCGCCAGCGCGGTCACCTCGCTGTCGCTCGAGCCGCCGATGCTGCTGATCTGCATGAACAGATCGTCGGCGACCGGGCAGGCGCTGCTCAGAAGCGGGAGATTCGCGGTCAACATCCTCGGCGAGGGGGACGACGAGCTCGCGCGGCGGTTCGCGGGCAAGGGCGACGACAAGTTCGCTGGCGTCGCGGTCGAGATCGGCGAGCACGGCCAGCCGGTCCTGGTCGACGCGCTCGCGCAGCTGATCTGCCGCGTCACCCAGCAGGTCGAGGTCGGCACGCACATCGTCTTCTTCGCCGAGGTGCACGAGGCGACCGCCCGCCCGGGCGAGCCGCTCGCCTACTACCGCGGCAAGTTCGGCCGGCTGGCGTTCGATCGCTAGCGCGGACGCTAGGCTCTCGAACGTGACCCGACGATGAGCACACGAGACTCCCAGCACACGATCCGCCCCCTCCCGATCGCCGAACTGGACGAGCTGGCGCCGCTGTGGCGTGCGCTGCAGGACCACTACGCGGCGATCACGCCGCTGCTCGGTAACGCGCTCGCGCGCGACCCCGACGCCTCCTGGCGCAACCGGCGTGAGAAGTACGCGCAGTGGCTCACCGACCCGGACGCCTTCGTGCTGATCGCCGAGGACGCCGGCGGCCCGATCGGCTACGCGTTCGTGACGATCGGCCCCGGCTACGCCTCCTGGTGCACCGGCGACCGGATGGCGACGCTGCAGTCGCTCTCCGTGC
>JBAUGM010000018.1:0-2446 GCA_049679725.1 Tepidisphaeraceae bacterium | reverse complement strand
GGTACTCCGGGGAGAGGGCAGGGGAGAGGGGCGAGCGGCGCGGTCCGTCGAAGACCGGTCGGCTCGACGGTTCGCGCAGATCTTCCAATCGAACGATACGCGACTTCAAACGCATCTCGCCCCTCTCCCCCGCCCTTGCAGGGTGCAACCCTCTCCCCCGGAGTACCGTGGGAGAGGGAGGATGGTGTTTGAACCAACCAAGTGCTCTCTGGACGTCACCCGCGCGTCGTGTTACCCCTTCCCCCCATGCCAGACGTCGCCATCGTCGATCTCCTCCGCGGCCGAGTTCCCGTCGGCCAAACCGTCACCATCAAGGGTTGGGTGCGCACCCGCCGTGATTCCAAGGGCGGGTTCTCGTTCGTCAACATCAACGACGGGTCCGCCTTCGACGGCATCCAGGTCGTCGCGCCCAACACGCTGCCGAACTACGCCAACGAAGTCATGCACCTGACGGCGGGGTGCTCGGTGATCGCCACCGGCACCGTCGTGCAGTCGCAGGGCAAGGGGCAGTCGGTGGAGATGCAGGGGACGGGCATCGAGGTGATCGGCTGGGTGGAGAATCCGGACACGTACCCGGTCAGCCCGAAGCAGCACACGTTCGAGTACCTGCGCGAGGTCGCGCACCTGCGCCCGCGGACGAACACGTTCGGCGCGGTGGCGCGCGTGCGGCACACGCTGAGCATGGCGATCCACCGGTTCTTCCATGAGAACGGCTTCTTCTGGATCCACACGCCGATCATCACCGCCAATGACGCCGAGGGCGCCGGCGCGATGTTCCGCGTCAGCACCCTGGATGTGGCCAACCTTCCGCGCACGGGTGACGGCAAGATCGATTTCGCACAGGACTTTTTCGGCCGGCAGACATCTCTGACCGTCTCCGGGCAGCTCAACGTCGAGACGTACTGCATGGCGCTGAGCAAAGTCTACACCTTCGGGCCGACGTTCCGCGCCGAGCGGTCGTTCACGCCGCGCCACCTGGCCGAGTTCTGGATGATCGAGCCGGAGATCGCCTTCGCGGATCTGAAAGCCGATGCGGACCTGGCCGAGCGGTTCCTGAAGTACATCTTCCGCGCCGTGCTCGACGAACGGCCGGACGACATGAAGTTCTTCGCCGACCGGATCGACAAGGGGTGCATCGATCGCGTCGAGAAGTTCATCGATTCCAGCTTCGAGCGCATCACCTACACCGACGCGATCGCCGCTTTGGAGAAATCCGGCAAGACATTCGAGTTCCCGGTCAAATGGGGCATGGACATGCAGTCCGAGCACGAGCGCTGGCTGACCGAGGAGCATATCGGCCGGCCGGTTGTGGTGATGAACTATCCGAAGGACATCAAGGCGTTCTACATGCGGCTAAACGACGACGAGCGGACCGTGGCCGCGATGGACGTCCTCGCCCCCGGCATCGGCGAGATCATCGGCGGATCGCAGCGCGAGGAGCGGCTGGACGTGCTCGACCGGCGGCTCGACGAAATGCACCTGGATAAGCAAGCCTACGGTTGGTACCGCGACCTGCGAAAGTACGGCACGGTCCCACACGCGGGCTTTGGCCTGGGGTTCGAGCGGACGATGATGTACGCCACGGGGATGCAGAACGTCCGCGACGTGATCCCCTTCCCGCGCACGCCGAACAATGCTGACTTTTGATCGCCTTCCGGGACCCGGGGGCCGCGCATCCTGTCATCCTGAGAGTTTGTGAATCTATTCGTGGCACGGGTTTTCAACCCGTGTCTTGAATTGACAAACACGGGTTAAAAACCCGTGCTACGTAAAACGTTCACGCTCTCTCAGGATGACATTTCTCACGGTTTGCCCGCGCTCGAACTTCCGCTCGATGATGACGATGACGACGACGATTCCCCGGCGCTGCCGTGGATGAAGAAATCATCGTCGTCGTCATCGTCGTGGCCGCTGCTGCACGTGAACGTCCCGCCCAACGCCAGCGCGGCGGTGACGATCACGAGGAACAGGTTTCGCCATCGCATAGGACCTACTTCGCGCGCGTGTACTTGATGTACAGCCCGCGGAACTCCTTGCCGTCGGGGCCGGCTTCGAACATCTCGAACTCGTGGTGGTCGCCGTCCACGATCGTGAGCACCTGGCGGAACTTCTTGATCTTCCCACCCTCCTGCGGGCACGGGTACTCGCCGCCGTAGGTGATCTTCTTGCCGGACGCGTCGGCCTCGCCCTCGCTCGTCATCATGCCCGTGCCGATCGAGTCGGCCCAGACGGAGACGTACTTCTTCTTCATGTTGTCATAGCCGCCGAGGTTCACGCCCTTGAACGGCTGGCCCATCATGTCGCCGGAAAAGTCGCTCTTGAGGAACTTGCCGCCGAGGATCATCTCGTTGACCTCTTTGCCCTTGGACTTCATCTCCGGCGCATCGGCGGCCATCTTCACCGCGACGTCGGCGTCGAATGTGCCGACCATCTTCTTGAGCAGCGC
>JBAUGM010000017.1:0-1673 GCA_049679725.1 Tepidisphaeraceae bacterium | reverse complement strand
GCCCTCGGCGGTCTCTTCCTTCACCGACTTGATCACCGCCGCCTTCCGGTGCGCCACCTTCGGAAGCCCGAAGGCACTGTTCTTCTCCTCCGTCCACTTCTCCTGTTCCTTCAACTTGTCCAGCCGCTCGGCGCGCGTCAGCACGTTGCGGTGGCGGATGAGGGCATTGGCACTCTTCAGGCTACGGTCCAGGGACATGACTTACCTCTGCTGTGATGGCGGTCCGGGCGTTCCACGGGGTTCAAAATCGAGCGTTTCCCGGCGAAAACCGGGGCAGGGATGATAGCCGATTCGGTGGGTTCGTACAACATCCGGCGCTCACAGCGCGACTTAAGCGCCGGGCGGAACAGGGGTTGGGGTGCGATTGCGCATCGTGCTAAAGCGCTTGCGCCAGGTGGCACCAGTCACATCGTCCTCACGCCGGGTGTCTGAGCCGATAGGCGAAGACCCGGATCGTTCCGCATACGAAGGCGACGAATCCGGGTCTTCGCTAAAGCTCAGACGCCGGCGTGACCGGTCAATCGCGCGCGGACCGGACGCTTCGTCAGGATCGTCGCGCGTGCGGGCGCGACGTTCGCGCAGCGCTCGCGTCCCTCCTCGCGCGCTTTCGACGCGTTCGCTTCAACGCGATATCATCGCCGCTGCGTGAACAATGGAACTCACCAACCCCCCGAAGCCGTCCTCCGCAAGGCGGGATTGCGCAAGACCCCGGTTCGCGTCGGCGTGATCGAACTGCTCTCGCGCAGCGGGCGGCCCATGTCCGTGCCGCAGATCCTCGGCAAGCTTAAAGGGGTCGACACCGTCACCGTCTACCGCACGCTGGGCACGTTCGTCAGCAAGCGCCTCGTCCACCGCGTCCGCGGCGAGGACCGCACCTGGATGTACGCCCTGGGCGGCGCGGGCGACGACGCACGCGCGCCGCAGCACAAGCACCCGCACTTCGTCTGCGACGAGTGCGGCAAGGTCGAGTGCCTCGAACAGGCCGAGATCCCGCGATCTTTCGTGCAGTCGCTGGGGGTGGGGCCGGCGTACGCGGTGAGCTATCCCGAAGTCGTGCTGCACGGAACGTGCCCGCGGTGCCAGGCGTGAACCATTGAACCGGCCGCTCATCGGAAGCGCGCAAGACCTCACTCCCTCTCCCACGGTACTCCGGGGGAGAGGGCAGGGGAGAGGGGCAAGGTGCGCGAGATGTCGCGCACCGTTCGATTCGCTGACTCGCGCTCGTTCTCCTGCCGACCGATGCTCGCCGCACCGCGGCGCGACGGCGAGGATCTTGCGATGGGAGGCCATTTCGCAGATTCAATCAGCTTGCACATGCAAGTGTGTTGCAAAAACGGCGTGTGTCGCGGCAACGTCAAGTGGAATCGGGTCAAGGTCGTGTGAAGAATGCGCCAGGGCGGACCGGTCCGGACGCGAACGTTCCCGGTCGGAGCGTGTCTTTGGTTTCGGCACGGTCCGCAACGTCGCCAGTGTACGGAGTTGCCGTTTTCCGATACGATTTGCCCCGCTCGCCCCGGAACGGTCGGCCGGTGCGGATGATGCGAGGTCCGACCGCGTCGCACAAACTACGCGTCGCACAAACTAATCGTCCCCCAGGAGTCGCCCGCATGCTTCGCTCGACCGCAGCCGTCGCCAGCCTGATCCTGACCTGTGCCGTCGCGACGGCGCAAACC
>JBAUGM010000016.1:0-6845 GCA_049679725.1 Tepidisphaeraceae bacterium | reverse complement strand
AGCCACACGTCACGTTAGAAACCACGACCCGCTTTCTACAGCCTCGTCCGGCGCGCGATCGGTTACGTATGATTCACCATGAGCACGATCGCAGTCGACGTACATCGCGCCGGCACGTTACTCAGGCCCGGCGAACTCGAACGGGACATCGAGCGTGTGCGCACGCTCGCGCGGCTGATGGACGCGCAGTTCGAAGTCGCGGGGGTGCGCTTCGGCCTGGATGCGCTCGTCGGCCTCGTCCCGGTGGCGGGGGACATCGCGGCGGGGCTGCTCGGCCTCTACCCGATCCTCATCGCGAAGAAGCACAACCTCAGCCGGGTCACGCGCACGCGCATGGCGGCGAACCTGGTCCTCGATCTGGCCGTCGGCGCGATCCCGCTGGCGGGCGACGTGTTCGACGTGGCGTTCAAGTCGAACCTCAAGAACCTCGCGCTGCTGGAGCGCGAGGTGGAGAAGCGGAAAATCATGAAGACGTGAATCATGAAGACGTGAAACGTGAAGACGTGAAGACGTGACAGAGGCAAAGCGCTTATCACGTCTCACGTTTTCACGTTTTCACGTCTCACGTTTCACGACCGGCTTGGCGGATTCGGAGCTTCCACTCAATCTATGGGATGCCCGATGCCGTTACTTGGCGGTGACGAGATCCAATTCGGGCGCGGCGGCCGAGGTCGCGGTCGACGGGGACAGGGAGGGGGGCTCGCGCACCATCCGCGGCTTGGGCTTGGGCTTGCGCTTGCGCAGGACGTAGATGACGAAGCCCGTGACCGACAGGAATCCGCCGGTCAGGCCCATCAACCCCCAGAGCAGCTTGACCCACATGGCCCCACCGAGGCGGCCGAAGTGGAGGGGCTCCATTGAGTAGTAGAACCGCCCCACCGCCGAGGCGTCACGGGCGTCGTAAACGCTGAGCGGCTCGCCTGTCGTCGCGTTGAACGAGACGTAGCTCGCCCCTTCCTTCACGAGGCTTTTCACCGGCACCTC
The DNA here is from genome assembly GCA_049679725.1 of Tepidisphaeraceae bacterium. GTDB lineage: Bacteria > Planctomycetota > Phycisphaerae > Tepidisphaerales > Tepidisphaeraceae > DASYWJ01. The sequence goes on along the minus strand of JBAUGM010000016.1, from coordinate 5,861 downwards.
GACGTTCACGCGGAACATGCCGGTGTTCGCGTGCGCCAGCGTCACCGACGCGGGCGTCGAGCCGGGGATCAGGTCCTTCGCCCGCACCACCGATCGGTCGATCATGCCCGGCGGCAGCTCCTTCACGCGATCCCGTTTCGTGATGGCCTGGCGCTCGGGCGCCATCACGTATTTTCGGTACAAGCCCTCAAGCCCGATCACCGCGCCGCTGATGCCGAAGACGATGTTGAACGCGACCGAGCCGAGCCCGACGATCTTGTGCAGGTCGGCCGTCACGATGCGCGGGCCCTTGCCCCAGCGCCACTTCGGCCACCACGAGTTGGCGTTGAACCGCGTGAAGATCAGGAGACCACTAAGTGTGGAGAAGAGCAGCGTCAGCCCGAAGAACCCGACGAGCCATCGGCCCCAGTAGCTGCCGTAGAAGAAGCGGACGTGGAGTTGGCGCACGAAGTCACCGACGTCATTGGACTTCATCTCGGCAACGACTTTGTCCTGATATGGATCGACGACGACGTTGAGCGACCCCTTGCCTTTCCCGCGGTTGAGGGTGACGCCGTAGCCGCCGCCGTGGCTCTGCCACGATCCGCCGAAGTCGGGATATCGCGCGACGGTTGCCCGCGCTTCCGGGTACGCCGCCTGGGCCGTTGCGATCGCGCGCTCGAGCGTGATCGGCTCGCGGCCGTTCGGTACGACGTTGAAGTCGTACGCGCTCCAATCGACCGCCCGCTCGATCTCCGGCCGAAACACGGCGACGGAGCCGCTCACGCAGATCACGATGAGGAACACGCCGCTGAGCAGGCCGACCCAGGCGTGCGTGCGGTACAACAGGATGCCGAAAGGTTTGGACTTCATTCAGGGGACGGCGAGGCCGCGCGGTTGCATGGTACGCGATCATGCGAACGACGACTGGTTACTCCACGGTGTATGCCTCGTTAGTCGTCTGGATGCCGTCTCGATCGATATCGCCGACCTGAAAGAACTTCAACTGGGTAACGGTTTGACCGCCGTTGTAACTGGGGAAGAAGGCGGCCTCGACCGCGCTGGCACTCCCGTCGGCCCAACCCACGTTGCCGCGTTTGTTGTGGCGGGCGTGGAACGTCGGCTGGGTCGCCAACACCGGGGGAACGGTGGTGCTGAAACCGCTCGTCGGATAGCCCCACGGGATGCGATCAATCTTATTGGCGTTGACGCGCGCCGAATCCCACGTCATGGCCTTCTCCGAGCTGCGCCGGATCTTCGCGAGTTTGACCCCCAAGCCGGACATGAGCCGCTTCTTGTCTTCGATCAAGGGCGTGAGGACTCCGGAATTGCCAATCACCCACTCGTACTGACGGCCGAAGAGGGTGTTGTAGGCGTAGTCGACCGGCCCGTACTCGGGTCGGATCACGTCGTCGACTTCGAACGTCGGGCAACCCGCGACGCTCGCCGTCCCCCAGAACTTGGCGAGCGGCGACGCCGGGGCGTAGAACTTCGAGCTGTAGAACCCGCCGAACCACCGCACGGAGACCGTGGTGAGCGTCCCGTTGATGTCATACTTCTCGGTGCCCGGGTAAGCGCCGCTGGTCTGCGGCAGGTAACCCTTGTTCTCCCCCGCGAACAGGATGAAGGCCATGTTCACCTGCTTCAGGTTCGAGAGGCAGGCGGCTGCCTGCGCTGCGGCGCGAGCTTTTTGGAGTGCGGGAAGCAGCATCGCGATGAGCAAGGCGATGATGCCGATGACGACGAGCAGTTCGACCAGCGTGAACGCGCGTTCTTTTGATAGCCGAGTCATGTTGAGGACCTCCCCGGCCGTGCCGGGCAGTAACGGACTTCTCGAAAACTGAGGCTGGCTACCGGGATCGCCCGCTACACAAGGGCGCCCGAGGTGGCTGGCTACTTGGTCAGGATCAGCTTCCCCTGCTTCGTCACCCGCAACCGATACTCCTGGCCGCGGTGGAGCAGGCGGATCTCGTCTTTGCCCTTGAAGAGGGTCGCGGCCTCCACGGTGATGGGCGGCACGGGCTTTGACGCCTCCTCCTTGAGCGGGACCGATTCCCGGCCCGGTTGCTGATCCATCGTTACAAGGTATTGAGACTCATTCTCATCGTCAAGAGATCAAGGGTTACATTTATTCGTACTACTGGGATGATCGAGTCTGTGCCCCTTGAGGTCCTAAGCGACGAGAAACAGCGGCTGAAGACGCTGAAGGAGATGCTCCACCAGTTCAGCGTTCCCGCCGCCGATGCGCTGATCGAGCGGAAGGGGAATGGCGACGTGCAGTGCTTCGCCTGCGGGCACCGGTGCGTCATCAAGCCGGGGCGCGACGGCGTCTGTCGGGTGCGGTTCAACGACGAGGGAACGCTCCTCGTCCCGCACGGCTACGTCGGCGCACTCGCCTGCGATCCGATCGAGAAGAAACCGTTCTTCCACGTCCTGCCGGGCTCCGATGCGCTGACCTTCGGCATGCTCGGCTGCGATTTTCACTGCGGCTACTGCCAAAACTGGGTGACCAGCCAGATGCTCCGCGACGCCGATGCCGTGTCGATGCCGAAGCAGACGACGCCGGCGGACCTCGTCGATCTCGCGTTCAAGCACGGCGCCCCTGTCGTCGCCAGCAGCTACAACGAGCCGCTGATCACCAGCGAGTGGGCGGTGGACGTGTTCAAAGAGGCGCGGCGGCGCGGGTTGCGCTGCGCGTACATCTCCAACGGCAACGGCACGCCGCAGGTGCTTGACTTCATCCGCCCGCACGTCGACGCGTACAAGGTCGACCTCAAGACGTTCAACCCGAAGAACTACCGTCAGCTCGGCGGGGTGCTCGATAACGTCACCGACACGATCCGGATGCTCAAGGAGCGAGGCTTCTGGGTCGAGATCGTCACGCTCGTCGTCCCCGGCTTCAGCGACGACGCCGATGACCTGAAGCGCATGGCCGCGTTCCTTGCCGGCATCGACCCGCTCATGCCGTGGCACATGACGGCGTTCCACCCCGACTACAAAATGACCGACGGCTACCGCAGCACGACGGCGGACGACCTGCTGAAGATCGTCGAGTACGGACAAGCCGCCGGCTTGAAGTACATGTACCCCGGCAACCTCCCGGGCCAGGTCGGCGAGTGCGAGAACACGCGCTGTCACCACTGCAATGCGACCGTCATCGAACGGTGGGGCTTCCTCGTTACGAGCAATCGCGTGAAGGAAGACGGGAAGTGCCCGAGTTGCGCCAAGCCGCTGCCAGGGATCTGGGGCAAGGCGTCGGGTCATGGCGACGGTCGGGTGCGGCCGCTGCTGTAGCGCGCGGGGGGCTTGTAGTGCGCGGGGTTTTTCCGGTCTATAGTGTTCGAGCATGGTTGCGATGCGTGACATCCTCGCGGTGGGGAGGGAGATTGGTCGCGTCTTTAAACCGCGGCGGGTCATCCTCTTCGGTTCGCACGCGCGCGGCGCCGCCGGGCCGGATTCCGACGTCGACCTGCTGGTCATCATGCCCCACGCCGGCGACGGACCGACGCAGGCGACGGCGATCTGCCAAGCCGTCGACATTCCATTCCCGCTCGACATGCTCGTCCGCAGCCCCGCCGAGATTCGCCGACGCGTTGGAATGAACGATTTCTTCATCAAGGAGATCCTGCGCGAAGGAAAGGTCATCTATGAAGCCGGCAACCGCCGAGTGGGTTCAGAAAGCCGACGCGGACTATCACACCATGCTGCGCGACTATCGCGCCAGAAAGTTTCCAAACCTTGATGGAAGCTGTTTCCACGCTCAGCTGTGCGTCGAGAAATATCTGAAAGCGCGGCTGCAAGAGTCAGACGTGGCCTTTCCGAAGACGCACGATCTGCGCTCGTCAAGCTGGCGGCGACGTTGGAGCCGCTTTGGTTGGCGTTCACTGGGGAGTTCACGACGCTTCGCAATGCCGCGGTCGAGGTTCGTTACCCTGGTGTGTTCGCCACCAAGCAGATGGCAAAAGACTCGATCACGACGGCCAAAACGTTCCGCGAGCGGGCACGGGCGAGCCTTGGGTTGACATAACGCGCATTCACCCATGCCCCATGCCAGCCACACGTCCCCGTCGCGCCTCCCGCTGATCCTCGTCATCGTCCTCCCGCTGCTGGCGCTTTGGCCGGTGGTGTCGGCCGAGTTCATTCCGCTGGACGATCCCGCGAACGTCGCACGCAATCCGGACTTCAACCCGCCTTCGCCGGGCAACGTCGCGCACTATTGGGTCGAGCCATTCCACAACATGTACGCGCCGCTCACGTACACGGCGTGGGCGGGGCTGGCGCACCTCGCGTGGATGCCGTCGCAGGATGCGGCGGGGTTGCAACTCAACCCGTACGTCTTTCACGCCGCGAACCTGCTGGTCCACGTCGCGAATGCGGTGATGGTGTTCCTGCTGCTGCGAAAGCTCGCGGCGCCGCCATGGGCGGCGTGCGCGGGGGCGCTGCTGTTCGCGCTGCACCCGATGCAGGTTGAAACCGTCGCGTGGGTGACGTGCTTCCGCGACCTCCTCGCGGCGGGGTTCTCGCTCGCGTCGCTCCTAGCCTACGTGTCTCACGCGACGGCAACCGACCGACGGCGGGCAACGCGATGGTACGTTCTCGCGTGCGTGCTGCTCGCGGCGGCGCTGCTGTGCAAGCCGGTGGCGGTCGTCGTCCCGCTCGTCGCGGCGGCGATCGACTGGGGCGTGCTGCGGCGACCGTCGAAGTCGAAAAAAGTAGGAGTGTCCCCCTTTCGGACGAAAAAAGGAGGAGTGTCCCCCTTTCGCAGCGCGGCGGCGGTGGCGGGGCTCCTGCTCGTCGTGCTGCCGGCGGCGTACGTCGCGAAATCGGTGCAGAGCGCGGAGTTGACGTTCACACCTCCGCTTTGGTTGAAACCGTTCATCGTCGGCGATGCGCTGGCGTTCTATGTCCGCCAGTTGTTGCTCCCGCTGAAGCTGGGCCTCGACTACGGGCGCTCGCCGGAGTGGCTGCTCGCAGCGCCGGGCAAGTGGTGGGCGCTGATCGTGTTCATCGCGCTGGTCGCGCTGATCTGGGCGTTTCGCAAACGAACCTGGGTCGTCGCGGGGATCACGATCTTCGTCGCGTGCCTCCTGCCGGTGCTCGGGCTGACGAAGTTCGACTTTCAGCACCACTCGACCGTCGCCGACCGCTACGCCTATCTCGCGATGCTCGGCCCGGCACTGATCCTCGCCTTCGCCGTGCGCAATGGCGGGCGGAACGCCGCCGTGGTCGTCGGCGCGCTGCTGTTCGCGCTGGCCGTTCGAAGTCACGTGCAGACGCACGCCTGGCGCGATGGGCGATCCATCTACCAATCGACGCTCGCCACCAACCCCGGCAGCCTCATCGCCAACCGCGGCCTCGGACTTCTTGCCGGCCGATCGCCCGACGCCGAGCGATACTTTCTTCGCGCGCTGGAAACGAAGCCCGACGATCCGGTCGGTAATTTCCACATCGCCAACCTCTACCTTGCGACGAACCGCCCCGCGCAGGCGATCCCGCATTACCGGACCGCCGTCGCGGCGCGGGACCAGCCGTGGGTCGCAACCAACTTCGCGACGGCCCTGGCGCGGACGGGCAACCTCACGGAAGCGGCCTCCGTGCTGGAGGAGGCGCTGCGCAGATCGCCCGACAGCGCCGAGCTGCACGTCACGCTCGGCTCGGTCCGCGCCCGTCAGGGCGACCGCGCGGGCGCCGCCGACCACTACCGCGCGGCGCTGCGGATCAATCCAAAACTCTCCATCGCCGCCGAAGAGCTTGCGGCCCTGGAGCGCGCGACCTCCACGTCCGCTCCCGCCAAATAGGAGCCGCTCGAATCTCGAACGCCGTCGACCACTGTCATCCTGAGGTACTCCGAAGGATCTCCGGCATCCGACAGTCGAGATCCT
>JBAUGM010000015.1:0-1843 GCA_049679725.1 Tepidisphaeraceae bacterium | reverse complement strand
CACACCGGCGTGACCAGTCACTCCCCGCACGATCGAGTGTCGCCCCCCGACCCTTGATGGTGCACGACCGCCCCACTCCCGGTACAGTGCTCGGCGCGGCGAGAGGTCCCCGACGCTACATAGGTTCGAGGAGATGATGCATGAGCATCACGGCCCCGCCCCCGGTCGTTGACAGAGCAGTCGCGCCGCGTCCCGGCTCCCCGAAGATGCCGCCGTGGGACGTCGGCGAGCTGCCCGATGCGCCGCGGCTCACGGCGCGGAGCTGGGCAATGCTCATCGGGCCGGGCCTGGTCATGGGGGGCGCGGCCATCGGCGGCGGGGAGTGGCTCGCCGGGCCGCTCACCACCGCGCGCTACGGCGGCGCGATCCTCTGGCTCTCCACCGTCTCGATCCTCGCCCAGGTCGTCTACAACCTCGAGATCAGCCGCTACACGCTCTACTGCGGCGAGCCGATCTTCACCGGCAAGTTCCGGCTCCTCCCCGGCCCGCTGTTCTGGCTCGTCATCTATCTCGCGCTCGACTTCGGCTCGGTCTTCCCCTACCTCGTCGCCAACGCCGCCACGCCGCTGGCGTCCGTCATCGTCGGCGAGATCCCGAATCTCGAAAAGATCTACCACGTCCTTGGCGCATCACTCACCGGCAAGGACCTGCTCCAGGTCCTGAAGTACGTCATCTTCCTCGGCATGCTCATGCCGCTCGTGTTCGGCGGGAAGGTGTACAACTCGCTGAAGGCGATCATGGGGTTCAAGATCGGCGTGGTGCTCGGGTTCCTCACGCTGGTCGCGATTCTCTTCTCCTCGCCGGCCACGTGGGCCGACATCCTCAGCGGGTTCTTCAAGTTCGGCAGCGTGCCGGTCGTCAGCAGCGCCGCAGACGCACCCGGCTCGATCCCGCAGATCGACAATTTCTTCGTCGCGCTGTGGGAAGGGCGCGAGATGCCGCACGTCGACCTGAGCATGGTCGCGGTGCTCGGCGCGCTCGCGGCCATCTCCGGGTGCGGCGGGCTGACGAACACGACGATCAGCGGCTACACGCGCGACCAGGGCTGGGGCATGGGCCGCAGCGTCGGGGCGATTCCGAGTGTCGTGGGCGGGCGCAAGCTGAAGCTGTCGCACGTCGGGAAGGTTTTCCCGATCGACGCCGAATCGGTCGGCCGTTTCCGGCGGTGGTTCCGCTTCGTGCTGCGCGATCAGCTCGTCGTGTGGATGCCCGCGTGCTTCATCGGGATCGCGCTGCCGAGCATGCTCTCGGTGCAGTTTCTCCCGCGCGGCACGCAGGCGAGCGACTGGGTGGCCGCGGGGATGACCGCCGACGCGCTGCGCGAAGCGGTGGGCCCGACGTTCGGGCAATACTTCTGGCTGATGACGCTCTTCTGCGGCTTCCTCGTCCTCGCCCCCAGCGCCGTGACCACGGCCGACGGGGTTTTGCGCCGCTGGGTCGACGTCTGCTGGACCGCCGTGCCCGCGGTGCGAAAGCTCCAGGAGCATCGCATCCGCATCGTCTACTTCGTCGCCCTGTGCGGCTACGCGGCGTTCGGCATCGTCGCGCTGGCGAAATGGAACCCGGTCACGCTGCTGAAGTGGGCGGGCAACATCTACAACTTCGCCCTGGGGTTCAGCTGCTTCCACGTGCTGGCGGTGAACACGATCCTGCTGCCGCGCGAGATCCGCCCGAACTGGTTCATCCGCATCGGACTGGTGATCGGCGGGACGTTCTTTCTCGCACTGGCGACGATCACGACGATGAGATCGCTGAAGATGATCTGACTCACTCTCTCACCGGTACTCCGGGGAGAGGGCTGGGGAGAGGGGCGAGCGGCGTGGAGCGAGGAGAACCGATCGGG
>JBAUGM010000014.1:0-5615 GCA_049679725.1 Tepidisphaeraceae bacterium | reverse complement strand
GGGCTATCGCCCGCCGCCGGGGATGCAACCGCCGCCCGGGCAGTATCCGCCCATGATGCCGCCGCCGATGTTCATGGCGCCGCCGCCCGCGCCGCGCGAGCGCAGCTTCGCCCGCGCGATCTTCATGACGCTCGCGACGACCATCTTCGGCCTGTCGCTCGCCGCCAACATCTACCTGCTCCTCTTCAGCGGTCTGATGGCCGGCGGCGCATCCGCACGGCAGAGCACGATCGTCGACGGCGACCCGACGCAGCGCGTCGCCGTGATCCCGGTCAGTGGCATCATCGATGCGGAGGCCGCGCAGCAGTTCGATCGCTTCATGAAGATCGCCGAGGAAGACAAGCACGTGAAGGCGGTGGTGATCGAGATCGATTCGCCGGGCGGAACGGTCACCGCATCGGACGAGATGCATCATCGCGTCGCGCAGTTCAAGCTGGAGATGGCGAAGCAGAACCGCAACGTGCCCGTCGTCACGGCGATGGCATCGGTCGCGGCCAGCGGGGGGTATTACCTCGCCTGCGCCACCGATTTCGTCTTCGCACAACCCACGACGATCACCGGGAGCATCGGTGTGATCGCTCCCCGATTGAACGTAAGCCGCCTGGCTGACAAGTGGGGCATCGAGGATCGCTCCATCGTGGCGACCGGCGCTGACTACAAGGATGCGGGGTCGAGCTTCAAGCCGGAAGAACCCAACGAGATCGCCTACATTCAGGCCCTCATCGACCAGTCGTTCGGGCGATTCAAAGAGGTCGTCGACAAGGGCCGCAAGGGGAAGCTGACCTCACCGCTTGCGGAAGTGGCCAATGGCAAGGTGTTCCTCGGCCCCGAGGCGCTGACGCTGGGGCTCGTTGACCAGGTCGGATACCTCGAAGACGCGTACCTGCACGCGGGGAAGGGACTGACGCGCATGCAGGTCGTGCGCTATCAGAACCCCCCGTCGCTGCTGGAGGCCTTGTCGGCGCGGTCGAACGTCGGCGCGGTGAACGCGTCGCCGAGCGGGATCAACGTGCAACTCGACTGGCAGAAGCTCCTGGAACTTTCGACGCCGCGCATGCTGTACCTGTGGCGGGGAGAGTAGCGTCTGGGCCGCACTCGAAACCGTCCACAGAACGCGACGGCCAAGCGTCCACCTCTCGTGAAGCCGCCGGCGTCGCGCCGCGTGGTGGCGCTGTTGGCCGTCAGCTCGCTGATCCTGCTCGCCGCGCTCGTCGTGCTGCACCGGCTGGACATTCGCCTGGGGCAGGGGTCGTTCGCGTACCGCTACTCGCCGCTCTACGGATATCGCGTCGTCCGCGCCGCGCCGACGGTGCTCCTCGCGGGCGCGGCGGTGGTTGCAGTCTGGTTTCTTTGCGTCTATCCACAGCGCCGACGCTTGGGGTTGGCGCTGTTCACGCTCGCGACGGCGTCGCTTGTCGCGTGGACGTGGTGGGCGCCGCCGCAGCAATTCCTTCAGCACACGTTCAACTTTCACTCGCCGTCGCACGATGGGGCGTTCGTCCTTGAGGCGCGAGCCGCGAACGGTCCGGGCGATTACCTGCGGAACTTCGAGGGTCGGCTCGCGCTGAGCACGGAAGAGATGCGCGGCACGCGCGTGCTGTCGAACCCGCCGGGCATGACGTTGATCGCGATGGGCGCGATGCGCGTCTTCCCGCCGAACCCAAAGGACCCGTGGGCGCTGGACCGCTGGGCGCTTGCGACGCCGCCGGGCATTCTGCAGACGACCACGTGGCCCAGCGCACTGCGCGTCGCGCTGGCGACGTGGGCGATGTGGGCGCTGTCCGGCCTCTTCGCGTACCTGCTCGGCCGCGCGTTTCTGTCCGCGCCCGGGGCGGCGGTGTTCACGCTGATCGTCCTGTTCAACCCGAGCACCGTTCACTTCGTGCCCGGCAAAGATCCCGCCCAACTTCTGACGATCAACGCGATGCTCTGGACGGGTCTCGCCGGCTGGCGGCGCGGTTCGACGTTGCTCGCCGCGATCTCAGGCGCGCTGCTGATGGCGGGCACGTTGATCGGTCTGATCCACGTGTGGGTCGCGCTCGCCGCGGGTGCGGCAGTCGCGTGGCAGACGTGGCGGACGCGCGAGCCGATGTCGCGGCTGATCGTCCGCACGCTCCTTCCCGCGGCGGGCGGCGCGGTGGTGTTCGCGCTCGCGATCTACCTCGCGAGCGGATGGAACCCCATCACCGGCCTCCTCGCGGTGCAGCGATCCTTCGCCAGGGTCCAGCCGCAAATAGCCGTGAACCACACGCTGTGGCTGTTCATCGGCCTGCCGATCTTCCTCATCTTCACGAGTCCCGCGTTCTGGACGGCCGCGCTGCTCAGCGGTCGTCGCATCCGTCGCGGCGACGGTTTTGGCCGGCGGCTGCTGATCTGCACGCTCGCCGCAATGGCGGCGACGTACGTGTTCGGCGTGCCATACGAACTGCCGCGCCTATGGGTGGTGTTTCTCCCACCGCTGGCGTTGGGGGCGATGATCGACCTGCCGATGTTCCACGCGGAACAATCGCCACGCCGCGTCTGGCGGCCGCTGGCGATGATCGTGGCGGTGCAGATCCTGTTCACGTCGCTTCACTGGACGATGTTCGACGTGCGCGAGTCGGAGTATCGGCTGACGACGGAGCGGCTATGGTCGTAGCTCTTGTCCCTTCTCCCGGCTTGCGGTGAGCGCTGTCGAACGGTACTCCGGGAGAAGGTTAGGAAGAGGGTGATTTCGAGTGCGAGGTGCACTCGACGTTCGGAAATCACCCTCACCCCAACCCTCTCCCGGAGTACCGGTAGAGGGGGTAAGATCACGCCCGCATGACCGCGCCGGCTTCCCTCCTGATCCTCATTCCGATCGCCTACCTCGTCGGCTCGATCCCGTTCGGACTCCTCGTCGGCCTGTCGCGCGGGATCGACGTCCGCACCGCCGGCAGCGGGAACATCGGCGCGACCAACGTCGGCCGGCTGCTCGGCAAGCAGTTCTTCTTCCTCGTCTTCTTTCTCGACCTGCTCAAGAGCCTGGTGCCGATGGCGATCGCGTCGTGGATCGTCAGCCGGATCCCCGAGGGCGAGCGCGACTGGACGCTGTACCTCGCGTGGTTGCTCGTCGGCTTCGCGGCGGTCATCGGGCACATGTTCAGCATGTTCCTGAAGTTCAAGGGCGGGAAGGGGGTGGCGACGAGCGCGGGCGTGGTGCTTGGCCTGTACCCGTACTTCACGCTGTCGGGGCTCACGGTAATCGGCTTGTTCGTGATCGTGTTTTTCCTGACGCGCTACATCAGCCTCGGCTCGATCGTCGCGGCGTGCGCCTTTCCGATCGTCTACTTCATCATCGGTAAGGCGCGCCACTGGCCGGTCCTGAGCCGTCAGTTGCCGCTGCTCGTGTTCGCGGTCGTGATTGCCGGGCTGATCGTGTGGAGGCACCGCTCGAACATCGCCCGGCTCCGCGCCGGTACCGAGAATCGCTTCGGCAGCACGCCGCCCAGTTCCCCGCCTATCGTTGGCAAATGAAACGAGCCCACCGGCCGATCCTCGTCGTCGGCGTCGTCTTCGCCTCGGTCATGGCCGTGGTCGTGGTGTCGCGCTGGATGACACCGAGGGAGATTGTTCCGTGGCGCGACGACTTCGCGGCCGCGCAGGCGGAGGCGAAGGCGAGCGGGAAGCCGATGATGGTCTACTTCACGGCCGACTGGTGCGCGCCGTGCCACACGCTCAAGGGCACAACGTGGGCCGACAGACAGGTCGAAGAGGCGCTGCGGGCGTACGTGCCGACGCGGGTGGACGTGATGGTCAACGCGTCAATCGCGATGAAGTACGACGCGGAGTTCCTGCCGACGTTTGTGGTGCTGGACGCGGAGGGGAACGTGGTCAGGTCCGCCGACGGGTATCGCGATCCGAAGGAATTCCTCGCGTGGTTGAACGGTCCTAGAGCAGCGCCTCGCGAGCGAGGCGGCTAACTGTGGTCGACGCCGAAGAGGGCGCGGACCTTGCCTTCGATGTCGTCACTCCGCATCAGGCTCTCCCCGACGAGCACGGCGCGGACGCCTGCCGACTCCAGCTTCACGATATCGTCGTGCGTGTTGATCCCGCTCTCGCTCACGAGGACCTGTCGGTCGGCGACGAGCTCGCTCATGCGCAGCGTCGTGCCCAGGTCCGTCTTGAACGTGCGCAGGTCGCGGTTGTTGATGCCGAGCAGGCTGTAGCTGCGGTGGGGGAAGCCGATCACATGGTCGCGGACGCGCATGAGGTTGTCGAGGTCGTGCACCTCGATCAGGACCGTCATGTTCATCTCGGTGGCGAGGATCTGCAGGTCGATCATCTCACTCGTCTCCAGGCACTCGGCGATCAGCAGGATCGCATCGGCGCCCGCGGCGCGCGACTCGTAGACCTGGTACGGGTCGATGATGAAGTCCTTGCGCAGCACGGGCAGCTTCACGGCGTCACGGATGAGGTGGATGTAGTCGAGGCTGCCCTGGAAGTACTTCTCATCCGTGAGCACGCTCAGCGCATCGGCGCCGGCGGATTCATACGCCTGCGCGATCTTGAGCGGATCGAAGTCCGCGCGGATCACGCCGGCGCTGGGCGATGCCTTCTTCACCTCGGCGATGAGGTTGAGCGGCTTGCTTCCCTTGCGCGTGACGGCGTCGAAGAAATTGCGCGGGCGGCCGAGCGTCGCGATCGTTTCCTTGAGCGCTTCGATCGGCGCGGCGGTCTTGCGCTCGGCGACCTCCTGCCGCTTCGTCGCGAGAATATCGTCAAGGATCGTGCTCATGGCATTGTCGTCACGGACCCCTAGAATGCGCGGGCCGGCTCGAAGCGGCGGGACACTGTAAACGGGATCGGATCGATGTCAATTCTAGCCGCGGCCGAACCGGTCACGACCGTGCAGCTCGCATTCGCCGGCCTGATGATCGCGTTCGGGCTTGGCCTGGCGTACGCGATCGGCGCCTTCCGCCCCGGCGCCGTCAACGGCCCCGTCCGCATCGCGCGCGACGAATCGATCGGCCCCGTCCTCTTCGTCTTCCTCGCCGGCCTCGTCACGTGGTTCGGCTTGCAGTCGGTGTACGGCGTCTATCGCGCGCTCAGTCAGCGCGCAGCGGGCGACGACGGGCCGGTCACGTTCACCCTCGACGCGCAGGACTACGCGATCCTCGGCACCGTGCCGTTCATCGTGGGGCTGATCGTCCTGATGGCCGGCGATCGCGTCGCCGCGCCGTCGCTCCCGCGCAAGCTCGGCTGGACGCTCGACCGGCTGCCCGGCGGGTTCCTCCGCGGCCTGCTCGGCATCCTCATCATCTATCCGCTCCTCACCGGCGGCGGCATCTGGCTCGAAGCGCTGTACCAGGCGATCGGCTACGAGCACCCGACCGAGCACGAGCTGCTCAAAGTCCTCGGCGAATCGCGCGACCCGATCCTCCGCAGCGCCCTCGTCGTCGGCGCGACGCTCCTCGCGCCGCTGTTCGAGGAGTTCTTCTTCCGCGGCCACTTCCAGACGATCCTGCTCCGCGCGTTCGCGCGGCGCGCGCGCCCGATCGTCGCGCCGATGCCGCCACCCTTGCCGCCGCAATTCGTCGACGCAGCGCCGAACATCGCAACGCCGTTCCCGCCGATTCCCAACGGCCCGCTGCCCC
>JBAUGM010000013.1:0-7832 GCA_049679725.1 Tepidisphaeraceae bacterium | reverse complement strand
GCACGTCGCCAACGTGCGATATCTGATCGACACCGCGGACGCGCCGCCTCCGCCCGCGCCATGGCGCGCGGCGCATCGCAATGCATCGCAGATCATCTACGAGCATCCCGAGCCGTTCCCGCGCGCCTGGGTCGTCGCCGACGGTCGGCGCGTCGAATCGGCGTCGATCGCGCTGGAATCGCTGAATGCGAGTTCCCCGACGGACCCGCGCAAGGTGGCGTTGCTCGATGACCCCGCGGTCGATCCGCGCAACGGCGCGTTGATCGAAGAGCGGCCGGGCTACTGGACGCGCCGTGGCAGCGGGGATGCTGCCGGTGAGGTGACGTACGTCGCGCCGTCGCCGGAAGAGGTGCGCGTTCGCGTGCGGCGGGGAAGCGGGGGATGGCTCGTCGTTTCCGATGCGTTCGCACCCGGTTGGCGCGCGACGATTCACGACCAGCCCGAGCCGCTGGTCGCTGCGTTCGGCGTCCTCCGCGCCGTCGCGATCCCGGCGGGGAGCGTGGAAGTCGTGTTCAAGTACGAGCCGGTCGAGTGGCGGCGGGCGGTGCTCATGTCCGGGGGCGGGGGCGTGGTGACGCTGTTGTTGCTGGGATGGGCGCTGCTGCGCCTCCGCGGCGGGCAGGTGGAAGCGGCGTGGCAGTTCAAGTGACATCGGGCTGACCGTCAGCGCTTGCCGGGCAGCTTGCGAGGGGGGAAGAGCGCTCCATAATGGGAGCAGTTCACGATGTCCGGGACGAACTTCTTCGAGTTTCGCGAGAAGCTGACCACGCGGCGTGTCGAAGCGCGCGCCGAAGGCGAGGCGCTCGCGCGCGCGTCCGCGCAGATCACCCCGCTCACCGTCTCACAGCTCACCGCCCAGATCGAGCGCGCAATCCGCGGCGGCGTGCCCGCCACCGTGCACGTGAAGGGCGAGGTCAGCAACTTCAAACCGCACCGCAGCTCGGGTCATCTCTACTTCACGCTGAAGGACGCATCCGCCTGCATCGACTGCGTGATGTGGAAGAGCGATGCCGAGCGGATGAAGTTCCAGGCCGGCGACGGGCTGGAACTGCTCGCGACGGGGCGGGTCGCCATCTACGCGAAGCAGGGGAAGTACCAGCTCTACGTGACGCGTCTGGAGCCGCTCGGGCAGGGGGCGCTTGAGCTGGCGTTCAAACAGCTTTACGCGCGACTCGAGTCGGAGGGGCTGTTCGCACAGGAACGGAAGCGGCCGCTGCCGATGTACCCGTCGCGCATCGCCCTGGTCACCAGCCGCGCGACGGCGGCGTTGCAGGACATGTTGAAAGTCCTCCGCCGGTACCCATGGCTGCAACTTTGCATCTGCAACGTCCCGGTCCAGGGCGACGGCTCGGCGGAGCGGATCGCGGACATGCTCGCGCGACTGAGCCGCCCGGGCTCCCGATGCGGCAAAGTGGACCTCATCCTCCTCGCGCGCGGCGGCGGGTCGCTGGAGGACCTGTGGGCGTTCAACGAGGAAGGCGTCGCCCGCGCCATCGTGACGTCGAGCATTCCCGTCATCACGGGCATCGGACACGAAGTGGACGTGTCGATCGCCGACCTCGTCGCCGACCATCACGCGCACACGCCGACCGAGGCGGCGCAGGTCGCGGTGATGCGCTGGCGGACGGCGCGCGACGCTGTGAGTCAGCACGGCGTTCGCCTTGGGCGCGCCATGCGGTCGACCGTGCAGGAAGCGCGGCGGCGGTTGGAGATGATCGAGCGGCACGAAGCCTTCCGCCGGCCGCGCGATCGCGTCGATCAGCTCCGTCAGCTCCTGGATGACCGCCAGCGATCACTCCATCAGGCCACGACCGGCTTGCTTCAGTCCCTGCGACATCGCATCGCATCGACCGAGCAGGGGTTGGCCGCGGCGGGGCACGAGCGGCTGCATCGGGACCGCGAGAAACTGTCGCGACTGACCGCCGCGCTCAGCGAGCGGCACCCCCGACACGCCGCGGGGCTTGCGGACGCGCGACTGACGGCGCTCGACGCGCGGCTGCGCAGGGTGATGTCCACGTGCATCGAGCGACAGGTGATGCGCGTCGACCTGCTTGCCCGTCACCTGACGGCGGTGGGACCGGAACAGGTGCTGCGGCGCGGGTATTCGATCACGTCGCTCAAGCGCGGCGGGAAGGTTGTGCGGTCGGCCAAGCAAGTCCAAGCCGGCGACCATCTCGTCACGCGATTCGCAGACGGCGAAGTCGAATCGGTCGCTGAAGACCCGAAACAGCCGCGGTTGTTCGAATAGCGCGGGCGCCGTCACCGCACGTCGTGCCACGCCGCCACGTCATGCCACGTCACGCCGCCACGCCATGCCACGTCACGCCGCCACGCGACCCCGCGCCTCACGTCATCCTGAGGCGAGTCTTGCGAGCCGAAGGATCTCGGGCTCGATGATCGCTTGCGACCCCGGGATCCCTCAGGTCGCCAAGGCTCCCATCGGGATGACGTAGCTCGCTTGTCATTGCGGGATGACGTGCATCACAAGTCATCACCTGCCTCGCGCGGGTCACCTCCCCAGGAACCCCGTCGTCGAATCCCCGCCGATGCCGACACCCAACCCTTCGGGGTAGAGGTTGAATTTGAACCCGCTCTCGTCCTCGTTGGCGTCGTGGTAGACGGTAAGTGCGGTGTAGAACCGGTCGAACTTCCGGCGGAGGCTGGCGCTGGTGTAGACGGTGCCGTCTTCGTTGCCGAAGTCGTAGCTCTGCGTCAGGGCGACGCTGTACTTCGCGGTCAGCGCGTAGTCGAGGACGATGCTGGCGATCATCGAGTCGAGGTCCTCGATGTAGCGCGTTCCGACAAAGTACGACAGCCGCGGGTCGCGCGAGACGGCGACGCCGAGCGAGGCGGTGGCGAGTTGGCCCTCGTCGAGGTTCTGCTGGAGGTCCGAGAGGACGACGAACGTGTCGCTCACGCGCCAGGTCGCGTCGAAGTTCAGGCTGTTACGCGGGATCGACGCTTCGGGCAGCGACGGGAAGAACAGCCCGCGGAACCCCTTGGGCGCCAGCTCGTCCTCCGGCGGCTGGTTGCCGTAGAAGTTGCCCTCGACGTTGAACGTGAAGAAGTCGACGCTGCGCTGCCGGCCCGGCGCGCCGCGCTTCGTCTGCCAGCGCTGGCGGAGGGCGATCTGGGCGGCGCGGAAGTCGTCGATCGCGTCGATCGGCTCGTCGTAAATGAACAAGTCGTCCCGGCCCGTCGTCTGCGCGGCGGCGAAGAGGTTCACCTCGGGCTCGACCACGTGGCGGACGCGGTTGACGTCGAACAGGCGCGACCGCGCGCCGTTGTCGACCTTCCAGAACGCCGTGTTCAGCCGCACGCCCGCGGCGGAGTACCAGCGCTCCTCGGAGCCCTCGGTCGGCGTTTCCGTGTACGTCGTCAGCCGGCCGATGACGTACGGCACGAGCTTGAACTGGCCCATCGCGACGGGGAAGTCGAGCTCCTGGCGGAAGTCGGTGCGGTAGTTCGTTTCGTCGTCGGGAACGGCTGGAGTCTGCCCAGGCAAAAGCGGCGGGCCGATGCGTCCCAGCGAGGGTTGGCCGGGAAACACCGGGATGCCGTTGACTGTTCGGAACCCCTGGTCCTCGAGCGTCGCATCGCTCACGTTGAACTGAAGCGCGCTGAACGAGTTCTGGCTGAAGAACGTCACGCGGTCGCCGAACAAGCTGTCCCCGATCCGGCGGTAGCCGATCTCGGGCAGGCGCTGGATCTCGAACTGTTCCTGCTGGAGGTCGCTCGTCGTGACGACGCCGTTCGGCTGGATCGTCGCCAGCAGGCTGAACGCCTCGCTGTCGCGCTGACGCTTGAAGTAGAGGCTCGTCTCCTGGGGCAGGCTGCTCTCGAACTCGCGCTCGAACCACTCCTCGAGGAACGTGGCATCGGAGACGTACGCGGCGCGGAGCTGGAGTTGCCAGTCGTCGGGGAAGAAGTGCTGGTGCTGCCACGCCGCGCGGCCGCGCCACTCGTCATCGTGCTCGATGCGCCCGCGGCGCCGGCCGAGGTTGTCGGTGCCATCGTCGTAGGCGAAGTAGCTCGTGAACTCGCCTTCGAAGTTCCACGGCTGCTTGGTCGTGTCGGTGATGAAGCCGCCGCCGTACTTCGCGTCGATCCCACCGGCGGGGCCGCGATCGCTGAAGTAGTCGAGCCGATAGCTGATGTCGAGGTCTTCGGGCGGGATCTGGCCGAGCGTTTCGAACAGTCCCCACTCGGTCTGCACGCCGAACCCGAAGCCGCGCGAGTTGCTGATCGCCAGTTGCCGCAGCGCCGTGCCGCGCTCGGTCATCGTGCCGCTGATCGCCGGCAGCCAGAAGAACGGGATGTTGAAGCTGCGGACCGTCGTGTCGCGCGTGATGAAGCTCGTGCGCGTGCCGTAGCGCGGGTCGTTGGTGTCGACCTGCCGGACGTAGGCCTTGTCGGCGGCGATGCTGAACGACGGGACGGCGAACGCGCTCGTGCTCAGGCGCACGTTCTTCGCGTTGAACTCCGTGACGTCGTTGTTCCGCGAGAGCTGGCGCATCACGTCGGCGCGCACGAACAGGGGGATCTGAAACGCCGGGTCGATCGAGTGCATGACCGCATCGGTCAGCACGGCGCGGTCGGTGGTGAAGTCGTAGAAGATCCGGTTCGCCTGCAGCGTCTGCTCGCCGGCGGTCGCCGAGTCGGCGGGCGTGAAGGTGACGCGAACGTCGCCCTCGAGGTAGACGCCGGTGACCGCCTCCTGGATGCGCCGGACCTCGCCGAGCTGGTCGGCATTCTTGATCCGGTCGACCGTTGAGAAGACGACGCCGCGATCCGCCTGGAGCTGGAGGAAATCGCCGTTGGGGCGCTCCTGGGCGATCAGCACGCCGTTGCTGAGGACGGCCGCGAGCTTGCCGGTGGGGGCGGTGGTGATCTCGATGTCGGCGCGGATGTTGACGGGCGGCGTCGTGCGCGCCGGCCGCGTCGTGGGGGGCAATGGCGCCTGGGGCTGCGTCGTCGGCAGGGGGATGGGTCGGGGGACGTGCGTCGGGTCCTCCGGCTCCGGCTGACTTGCGCGGCGGAGTTCCGTGGCGGTCGCGTAGAGGGGCGAACCACTCTCGTCATGTGCGACGCGACTGTCCGCGTTGATGCGGACATTCCCACGGATCAGCCCCGTCACCATCAGTTGCCCGCCGCGACGCGTCAGGTCCGGCTGTTGCAACTGCGCGTCGCCGATCAGCGCAATCTCCGCCCGCTCCACCGGCGCGCCTTCCGCCGCCACGGGCGTGAGCCAGATGACCGCCTGCCTGGCCGTCAGCGTGCGGTTGTCCAGTTCGATCTTGACCGGCCCTTCGAGCTGGATGACGTTGGACCTTCCCTCCGACCACGTCGAAGCGCGGCCAGCGGTGACGTTCAATCGCTCGCTGATGGTTTCCGATTGGGCGGATGTGACGGCGACGTTCAACAGCAGGGCGGCGGCCGCAATGAGAGCCAATCCGATCCCGCCAAGGCGCACGCGCAGACTCCTTCCCGACTCCCCCCGAACCCGCACACCGCACGCGGGGCTGGCAACGAAGCGGGCATGATAGAGATGGGCCAAAGGGGGGTCAAACCGCGCCGAAGGACAAACACTGCTGCAACCCGGGCGTAGATGCTGATAATGTTCTCAAGCGCGCAAGATGCGCCCTCCCTCTTCCCGGTACTCCGGGGAGAGGGCAGGGGGGGCAGGGGAGAGGGGCGAGCGATGTACGACGTCGCGCACCGGTCGATTCGCCGACGAATGCCAAACCGCGAATCGACTGGTCGATCGACGACGCGCGCACCGTCCCCCTCTCCCCAAGCCTCTCCCCGGAGTACCGGGGAGAGGGAGTAAGATCGCGCGCCATGTAAGGAGATCCGATGCGTCTGACCGTCGCCGTTCTCGTCACACTGATGACCTGCACCTTCGCGATCGCCAAGCCCGCCACGCAACCATCGGCTGCGGCGGCGAAGTCGCCCGCGACCAAACCGGCCACCGCGCCGGCGAAGTTCCCCACGCCCGCGGAGCTCGTCGCGAAGATGAAACAGATGCGCCAGCAGAAGGACGCGCTGCTGAAAGTTGCCTACATCGACCTCTCCACCCCCATCGTCGAGAAGCCCGCCGGCTTCACCCTCTTCGGCGAGGCCGACGTCACCACGCTCCGCTCCGTCATCCAGCGCCTCCACGCGGCGCGCGATGACAGCGACATCAAGGCGGTGCTGATCACCATCGGCGAGCCTTCGGTCGGTCTGGCGCAGGCGCAGGAGATCCGCGAGGCGCTGGCGGAGCTCCGCAAGACGAACAAGAAGACGTTCGTCTACGCCGACAGCTACGACACCGCGACCTACACGATCGCCACCGGCGCCACCGACGTCTGCCTCCTCGACGGCGGCGAGATCCTCATCCCCGGCGTGGGCGGGGAGGCGATGTTCGCCAAGGGGCTGCTCGACAAGATCGGCGTGAAGGCCGACTACGTGCAGATCGGCGAGTACAAAGGGGCCGACGAGCAGTACACCCGCACCGCGCCCAGCGAAGAGCTCCGCGGCGAGATGAACCGGCTCATGGACGCGCTCTACGGCCAGATCGTCGAAGGCATCGCATCCCACCGCAAGCTCGCGGAAGGCGCCGTCAAGCAGATGATCGATGAGAGCATGATGACCGCGCAGGTCGCCAGGGAGCGCGGATTCGTCGATCACCTCGTCGACCAGGACGGCCTGCGCGAGCTGATCACGAAGTCGATCGGCGAGAAGAAGGACGACAAGATCGACCTCGTGCACCGCTACGGCCTGGAGGAGCGCGAGGCCGTCGACCTCTCCAGCCCGTTCGGATTCCTCGCGATGCTCTCGCGCCGCCCGGCGGTCTCGACGAAGCCGGCGGTGGCGCTCGTGTACGCCGATGGGACGATCGTCGACGGATCAGGCGGCGAGGGATTGTTCGGCAACGCGATCGGCTCGGAAGAGATCCGCCGCGCGCTGCGCATCGCGGCGAAGGACGAGAACGTGAAGGCGGTCGTCATCCGCATCGACTCGCCCGGCGGCAGCGCGCTGGCGAGCGAGGTGATGTGGCAGGCGGCGCGACGCGTCGCGGGCGAGAAGCCGCTGGTCATCAGCGTCGGCTCCATGGCGGCCAGCGGCGGGTACTACCTCGCCAGCGCCGGCGACTACATCTTCGCCGACCCCGCCGGCATCGTCGGCTCGATCGGCGTCGTCGGCGGGAAGTTCGTCACCAAAGACCTGTTCGACAAGCTCGGCCTCACCACCGAAGCCTTCACGCGCGGCAAGAACGCGGACCTGTTCAGCTCCAACCAGCCGTTTGACGACAGCCAGCGGAAGATGATCACGAGTTGGATGAAGCAAACCTACACCCAGTTCACCGATCGCGTGATGACGACGCGCAAGGGGAAGATCAAGGACATCGACCAGGTCGCCCGCGGCCGGATCTTCGTGGCGAAGGATGCGAAGGAACTCGGCATGGTCGACGAGCTCGGCGGGATCGAGCGCGCCATCGAGTACGCCGCCGATCGCGCTGACCTGGGCGCCGGCGAGTACGACGTCCGCATCCTCCCCGCGCCGCGCACGCTCGCCGACTTCTTCGGAGGCGGTGGCGGTGCTGAAGAAGCGGCGTCGAAGATCCGCCCGACCGTGCGTCTGCCGACCGCAGGTCCGCCGTCCGCAGGTCTCGACCCGACGTCGCTCTTCGCGCAGCTCGGCCCGTCGATGAAGCGGGCGCTGAGCCAGCACGTCTGGCTCATGCGCCTGCTCGAAGACCGCCCGATCACGCTGATGGCGCCGTTCGTGATCACGGTTCGCTAACAGCGGCATGGGCGTCTCGCCCAGGTAATCGAAAGGCTGGAAAG
>JBAUGM010000012.1:0-3179 GCA_049679725.1 Tepidisphaeraceae bacterium | reverse complement strand
GCCCTCGGGCGCGCGCACGGCGAGCGCGAGGTGCGGCTTGCCGGCCAGCTTGATCGTCGTCTTCTCTCCGCCGCTCGCGCCGCTCCCGCTGCCGCGGAGCACGACGCCGCTGGTGGGGATGGTGATCGTTTCGGCGCACGTGAACGTTCCCGGCCCGAGCAGCACCGCGCCGCGGAAACCCTTCTCGTCGAGCGGCAGCTTCGCGACCTCGTCGATGGCGCTTTGGATGAACTTCGTGTCGTCCGCGCTGCCCGACGGTTGCACGGTCTTCTTCACCGGTACATTCGGCAGCGCCACGCCGCCGCCCATGTAGCCGGCGTGCGAGAAGTCCATGATCCGGTCGCCCTTGTCGGTGGTCTTGTAGACAAGCTTGCCATCTGGGCCGGGGTGGACCCATTCGCTCTTGGCCCGCTCGGCGGCGTGGGCGGTGGCAGCCGCGAACGCGATGAAGGCAAACGTTCTCAGAAGAAGAGCGAAAGGCGTCGTCCGACGTGACGTGATCATGAACGGTCTCCTCGCCGGCGAACGAAAGGCAGCAGTGAGCGGAGGCTAACCAGATCCTCCGCAAGAAACAGCAGACATATGTTAACGTGGGGTGTCGGCGACTTCAATCGATCTACGGCTGCGCTGCGTCCTCGCTTCGCTCGAGCGCTTTCAAACGGCGTTCGACGAGGTCGAAGTTCCGTTGGCCCGCGGCGCGTAATCGTGCGTCCGCCGCGCCGTCCGCCATGCCAAGGACGGCCGTGCGGATGCGTTGCAGCCACGCCTCATCGCCCGGCGATCGCGCGAGTTCGTACGCGATCATCTCGCGGATCGACGGGTTTCCATCTTTCGCCAGCACTTCGATGGCCAGCCCGCGAATCGACTCGCTCTGCGTGATCAACCCGGCACGGAGCAGATTGTAACGGAGGTCGTCCCACATCTTCCCCGCGTCGCGGGCGAGTGCCTGAGCCAGGAGTGGCGCGAGGACCGACCCCGCTGCCTCCGGCAGCGCGTCCCGGGCGGCGAGCAATTTGGCGGCGCGCGCGGCGATGATCGGATTGTCGATCGTCACGAGCTTGAGCAGCGCGTCGATGACCGTCGCGTCGCCATACTTGACGGTCACGTGGTGCCAGAAATGCTCGCGCGGCTCAAGGGCCGCTTCGATCATGCGCGCGCGGCGAGCCTGAACGTAACGTTGGTCGTCGCCGTGCGTCTCCATGACGGCCACGTAACACTCCGCGGGCTTGGCCGCGCGCCACGTCTGGGGCGTGACGCGAACGTGGACGCCTTGCCCACGGCCGATGGGAATGGCCATCGGCACGACGATCGATTCACCACGCTTGATTTCGTAGTGGGTCCCAGAGCCCTGCGAGTATTGCCCGTTCGTGGGACGGGCTGCCTCCCAGTCTTCGTTTTCGGCATACCGAATTTCTACCGCGAAGTGTTCGACTGCGGGGTAAGTGTCCGGCCCGCCCGACCACCAGCGCACCGGCGCGTCGCTAACGTTCTTCAGCTTCACCTCAACGCCGATCGGCCCAGCAGCCGGCTGTGGCTCATCGCCGCCGCTGACCGTCACCTCAACCAACCCGCGCGGCTGTGTCGCGGGCGTTTGGCCAGCAGCGCCACCCGCGGCTGCGAGCAGCAATGCCAGGGACAGTGAAGGAATCGATAGCCGAGGACGCCATATCATGCGCATACAAACTCCCCGCGGGGCCGCGCGCTTGGATTGAATGCGCCGCGGCTCCTCGCTAACGCGTGGAACGCCACTGCGGCGGTGCGGGCGACCTACTTGTTGTCTCGATCGAAGCCATGAACGCGAAGCATAGCACGCCGCCTCGTTTGCCGGACCGGGTGGGCGTCACTACACTCGCTGGCGACATGAAAATCCACGAATACCAAGCCCGTCAGATCCTGTCCGAAGCCGGCATTCCCGTTCCGCCCGCGGAGGTCGTCCGTTCGCCCGAAGAGGCGGCGACGGCGTTTGCGAAATTCAACCAGCCGATGTGCGTCGTGAAGGCGCAGGTCTACGCCGGCGGGCGCGGGAAGGCGGGGTTCGTCAAGCTGGTCAAGTCTGCCGACGAGGCGCGCGCGGCGGCGAAGTTCATGCTGAGCAATCGCATGGTCAGCTACCAGACCGGGCCGGAAGGCGTGCCCGTTTCCGTGCTGATCGTCGCGCCGGGCGTGGACATCGCGAAGGAGTACTACCTCGGCATCACCGTCGATCGCGGGCGCGGGACGGCGACGCTCATCGCCTCGGCTGAGGGTGGGGTGGAGATCGAAGAAGTCGCTAGAAAATCGCCCGAGAAGGTGATCAAGGAGCCGCTGCACCCGCTGCTGGGGCTTCAGCCGTTCCAGGCGCGCGAGCTGGCGTACAAGCTCGGCTTCAAGGACAAGCAGGCAGGGGAGGCGGCCAAGATCATCGCGAGTCTTGCCAAGGCGTTTCTCAAGTCCGATGCTTCGCTGGCGGAGATCAACCCGCTCGTCGTCACGAAGGAGGGCCAGCTCCTGGCGATCGACGCGAAGTTCAACTTTGACGACAACGCGCTGTTCCGCCACAAGGACATCGAATCCATGGCCGACGAGAGCCAGGAGAACGAGCTGGACGTCCGCGCCAAGCGGGCGAGCCTCAACTACATTGCGCTCGACGGCACGATCGGCTGCCTGGTCAACGGCGCCGGGCTGGCGATGGCGACGATGGACATCATCAAGCTCCACGGCGCCGAGCCGGCGAACTTCCTCGACGTCGGCGGGTCGGTGACGGCCGAGGGAGCGGTCGAGGCGTTTTCCATCATCCTGGCCGACCCGAAGGTGAAGGGAATCCTCGTCAACATCTTCGGCGGGATCGCCAAGTGCGACCTGATCGCCGAGGCGCTGGTGAAGGCCGGCCGTGAGATCGGGTTCAAGGTGCCCGTCGTCGTGCGGCTCGAAGGCACGAACGTCGAGAAGGCCCGCGAGATCCTCAAGGGCGCCCACGGCGAGTTGCCGACGCTTCAAACCGCGATGGACCTGACCTTTGCGCCGTGAAACAAAACATGGACAAAGCCCAGCTTGAACCATCTTCCATTGCAGTGCTCAATATCCTGAGCTACTCAAAAAGCGAGTTGGAACCTCGATCGTGAGTGATCTTCAATTGTAAAACCTTGCTATTCAGGCAGGGTTTTACAATTCTTTTATTTCGACTTTACGCCACCGTACTT
>JBAUGM010000011.1:0-6242 GCA_049679725.1 Tepidisphaeraceae bacterium | reverse complement strand
GCGCCGCTCCGCCTCGTCGAGGCAGGGCGCAACGCCCGCGGCCGCGCCAGGACCCCCTTCATCCCCGGCCAGCTCGATATCACGCGCCAACCGGGCCAACTGCTCTTCAATCGTCGTCGTCATCATGGGCCACCTCTTCCTATCTATCTTCATCCCTCATCCCTCATCCCTCATCCTTCATTCCTATTCCTCACGCCATCCCGTCCCAGCGCTCGGGCTCTTCCTCCCAGCGCGCCTCGATGACGGGTTCGTCCACCCGCTCGACCGCCAGACGCGGGAACGCGCGCATGACGGGCATGCGCAGCGCCCACGCGTCCGTGCGCTCGGTCGGCATCCCGGGCGGGCGGTCGTGGGTCAGCAGATCGTGGTGCATTGCGGCGAGGGACATGGCGATTCTCCTGGGTTCGAGCCCTAACACTCACACTTTCCACGCCTAGATCGTCCCTCCGATCGCGCCACCATTAGTTGTGTTTCGAGAGATTTTCCATGTCCGATAATGTCGCGGTTTTTGGGGTTTGTTAGGGGATGTTAGGGTCGGGAAAATCTCAGACGAAACGCAGAGACGCAGAGGTCAGGAGACAGGAGGAGATCAGCGAAGTGCGTTTGTCGCACCTGCCGTTCTCGTCCTGGCTCTGATCCTCGGCGTCTCTGCGTTTCGTCTTTGCTGCGCTACGCGACTCTTAGAACCGGGAGTTGCTCAGCTTCGCGTCCGCGCGGATCCACGTCAGGTCGAACTGGCGCTGCACTTCGTTCGCCGCCGCGACCTTGTCCTGCCCGCGCAGCGCTTGCGCGAGGCCGAAGAGCGACCAGCCATTGTGCGGGCTGCGCTTGAGGTCGTCGCGGTAAACCGCTTCGGCTTCGGGATAGCGCTTCAGCTCAACCAGCGCCGCCCCCAGTGCGTGCCGCGTCGGGTAGTACCAGAACGGCGGCTCCATGTAGGGGAGCTTGTCCTGCGCCTCGACCGTCGCGCGGAGGCCGCTGATCCACTCATCGGCACGCCCCTCACGCCGCGCGATCTCCGCGGCCAGCTCCTGCTGCGCGATCGCGAAGACCTGCGACGCCGGCAGCATCGGGTTGTCGAGCTTCTTCGCCTCGTCGCTGGCGACGAGTGCGTCGAGTTGCGCCTTCGACTCGATCGCCTGCTCGAGCTTGCCGGTGTTGGCGAACGCGATCCCGCGCGCGTAGTGCCAGATGATCTGATCGAACGTGTGATCCTTGTCGGCCGCGGGCTCTTTCAGCATCTCTTCCCACCGCCCGAACCGCGACAGCGCCAGCAGCGGCAGCGGGCGCTGCGAGATGTCGATGTCCTTGCAGCATTTGCTGCTCACGAACACCGCCGCCTCGCGCGCCCGGCGGAGCGATTCGGCGCTGCGCCCTTCCATCCCCGACGAGTACCACAGGAAGTGGATGTTGTGCGGGTAGTAGATCATCGGGTACATGCCCTGCCGCTGGCAGGCGGCAAGGTATTCCTGGTCGGCCTCGATCGCCTCCTCATTGGCGCGGCTGGCCATCTGGTACATGCCGAGGCGCAAGTAGATGTGCGCGGGCATGTGCGTGAGATGCCCGGCGCCGGGCGCGATGTCGCGCAGACGATCCGCCGCGGCAAGACCCTTCTCCGGATGCGGGCCGGCTTCGACGGCGTGGATGTACAGGTGGTTCGCGCCGGGGTGCTGCGGGCTTTTCGCGAGGACGCTTTCGAGCACGGTCAGCAGTTCCGGCGTCATCGGACGCGGCTGCCCATCCGCTTCCCAATAATTCCACGGCGTGCCATCCATGATCGCCTCGGCCAGCAACGTCGCGGCGTCAACGTCGTCCGGATACTTCCGCGACAGCTCGCGCATCGCATTCACGTACGCCTGATCGAGCGGCGCGCGATCCTCCGGCGGCTTCTCCGCGTAGCGCGCCGACAACGCCGAGATGAAATCGCGCTCCTTCTCGATCGCGTTCGGCGCGAGTTCCCTGGCTTTCGTCAGCGCTTCCCACGCCCGCGGCGCGTCCTCCGGCTTCATGGCCGCGTTGACGTGCGGGCCGAGCACCAGGGCCGTGCCCCACCACGCCATCGCGCAGGTCGGGTCGAGCCGCCCCGCCTCGCGGAACGCGCGCTCGGCCTCCTTGTGGTTGAAGGCGTAGGCGAGGATCAGACCCTGGTCGATGTAGCGCTGCGCTTCTTTCGACGTCGTCGTGACCGGGAAGTGATGATCGCCGAGCCCTTCCAGCAGCGGCGCGGTGCGCTGATCTGCGCTGGGCAGTTCGGTCGGTTGAGTCGCCTGCGCCGAGGCCAGCCGCGCGCAGCACAGCGTGCACATCAGAATCATCGCGTAACGGGATCGCATGATCGTCTCCAGTCGTTGTTGTCGTCGTTGTTCGTGACGTTCGGTTCGCATGACGGTAGAGACATTAGCCCACGTTCCAACCGGGGCAACTTGACTTCAAGTCAACCTCGACGTGGTGAAAGTGGTGCGGAATTCTCCGCGTTTCGCGAAGGTGGGTGGCGAAGGAAGTGCCCGAGGCGATGAAGTAACTCACGCGACTACCGTCTCTTGCGCGTGCGTTCGCGGGCTTCGCCACTTTAGTTGCAAGCTCTCCTATCTCTCGTATCGCTTGTAAGGCACGTCGTCCATGTATGCGTTCAACTCCAACGCGCGCTTCACCGCGACGTCGATCTTCACGATCTCCCGCGTGTGAGGATACTCGCGCGGGTCGCGACAGATCCCGTGTCGCACGGGCTGGAGCCAGATGTAGCGGTGCGTGCGACGGTGCTGGAACTCATTGCGCAGGCATCCGTCGAAGTAACCCTGCTTCCCGGCGTCATACCAGAACGGCTTCAGTCGCGGCTTGCCCTGTTCTTGCAGCACATCGTTCACGAGTTTCGCAACCGAGCCGTGCAGCCCGCGCATGAACGCCCCGACGTGCTCCGCCTGCTTCACGTAGAGCTCGGTGTGGTAATGGTTGTCCATCAGCGACGTGATGAGCGGCTTGAATGCGTACTTTCGCGAGTAGTGGTCGAAGCGATCCCAGAAGATCACTTTGGCCTCTTCTGAAGCGAACGCCGGGAATCGGTTGCGACATCGCGACGTGATGAAGTAAATGCTGTTGTCGCGATACCAGTGCTCGAAGCGGTGTTGTCCGTCGTAGTGCTCGCCTGAAGAAATGGAGCTCTTTCGGAAGGACATGCGCTTACTTTATCGACGAAGCGCTTGCCACTGAAGTGGCGAAACCCGCTTCAACAAGCGCAGCACGGCTCGATCACGCGCCGATCTGGATCTTCGTGACGCCGCATCCGAAAAGCGCCGCGACGAGCGCCGTGAACGCCTCCGGCGGCGCGGAGCCGAAATCGACCGCAAACGCGACCGCGTTGCCTTCCGGCGACCGCTGCGGCGGCGTCGCGGAGTGCACGGCCGAGCGCAGGCCGTCCGCGTCCACCGCGTGCGCGTCGGCTCGATCCGCCCACTCCCGCAGCCACTCGACCATGGCCGCTGTCACGTCCACCGGCGGCGCGCAGTGGAACTCGCAATCGTCCCAGCGGAAGAACAGCACGCTCACTTCCTGCCCGTCCGGGTAGGTCGTCGTACACATCTCGCCCACGCCCGCCGCCCCCGCGTCGAACGCGCCGACCATCGGCTTGCCGTCTTCGCCTCGCCATAGCAGGTCGACGCGAAACGAACGGAGCTCCTCGGGCATGTGGTCTGCGCCAAATGGCGTCACCCACTCCTCTACCCGCAGGTCGCGCAGCTTCCCGCGCTGTTGCCGAATCGCCTGCCGCAACGCGCCGAGGTAACCCTCGCGCGCCGACGTCATCACTTCCCAAAGCGTCAACGAATCACCTCATTCAAGAACGAAACGGGCCCCGGCGAACGATCGCCGGAGGGGTTCGAGCAGCGCGACGCCCTTGTGCAGTCGTCGTCGAAGGAAGAATCCGGGTTGGGCGCGGTTTCGTCCGTGCAGCGGCAAGTGTGTATCGACGAGCATCATCGCACTCTTGTAGAGGCGGTCGTGCTCGAAGTCGTTCGCCGAAATAGTCCAGTCGCGCGATTGCAAAGTCGCCCCAGCCAGACGTTGGCCGGGGCGATTGTAACTTCCGCACCGCGTTTCCGTCGGACGGTGTTTAGCCATGCTCTCCTATGACAACTTTTGCATCACAAAAGTTGTCATACGAAGAGCCCCGCCGTGTTACACGACGGGGCTCAGGTCTTTCGCTGGGCTGGACAAAGCTTAGTCGAGGTTCATAGACATCAGGAACTGCGCATTGCTCGGCACCTTCTCCAGCCGGCCCTTGAGCAATTCCACCGTTTCCACGCGGGAGTCACTTCCTCGCGTGTTCACTCTATTCCCAGTTGGCGCTTGAGATCCGCGTGAGAAGCCGTCCGTCCCGCGCGAACGTCCGCCCGCCCGCGCGCAATGGACGCCACGAATGCAGGATCGCGCTCACGGTCGTACCACTGCAAGTCGTCCTCGTCGAACGGCATCACCATCGCGACGGGTTTCCCGTCTCGCAGTAGCACGACCTCCTCGTTCTGGCCGTCCCGGATCGCCTGCTCACTGGCTGCAGCGTTGCTCAGTTCCACCGTTTTCATGGGTTCTCCGCCGGCGTCTGGCTTGTGCCCTTCGACAACACCCGCAGCACCTGAACCGCGTGCGTCGACTCATCCACATCATAGTACACGCGAAAATCGCCGCTGCGTAAGCGAAACTGGCTCCAGAACGGCTGGATCATCCGCTTGATCCGGCTACGGCTCTCGCGCATCGGCTCGACAAGCAGATTCTGTTCGACCGCGCGCAGCACCGCCGTTCTATCAAATGCTCGGAGGCCGCGGATATCCTCCACGGCCTCCGGCGCGTAAACGATGTCGAATGCGTCCGCCATTGCGGGCATTCTCTAGTCCAGATTCATGCTCATCAAGAACTGCGCATTGCTCGGCACCTTCTCCAACCGGCCCTTGAGCAACTCCACCGCTTCCACCGGGTTCATGTCGCTGAGGACACGACGCAGCCGGAAGACGAGCTCGAGCTCCTTCGGGTCCATCAGCAGTTCCTCACGACGGGTGCCGGAGCTGTTGATGTCGATGGCGGGGTAGGTGCGACGATCGACGAGGCGGCGATCCAGGTGCAGCTCGGCGTTGCCGGTGCCCTTGAACTCTTCGAAGATGACTTCGTCCATCTTCGAGCCCGTGTCGATCAGCGCGGTCGCGAGGATCGTCAGCGAGCCGCCCTCTTCGATGTTGCGGGCGGCGCCGAAGAAGCGCTTGGGCTTCTGCAGGGCGTTCGCGTCCACACCGCCGGTCAGAATCTTGCCGGAGTGCGGGACTTCCGTGTTGTAGGCGCGGGCGAGGCGCGTGATCGAGTCGAGCAGGATCACGACGTCCTTGCCGAACTCGACGTAGCGCTTGGCCTTCTCGATCACCATCTCCGCGACCTGCACGTGGCGCGACGCGGGCTCGTCGAAGGTCGAGCTGACCACCTCGGCCTTGGTGTTGCGCTCCATGTCGGTCACTTCTTCCGGGCGCTCGTCGATCAGCAGGATGATCAGGACGACTTCCGGGTGGTTCTTGCTGATCGAGTTGGCGATCTTCTGGAGCAGCACCGTCTTGCCCGTGCGCGGCGGGGCGACGATGAGCATGCGCTGGCCCTTGCCGATCGGCGTGACCAGGTCGACGATCCGCATGTTCAGGTCCTTCGGATCGGCCTCGAGCACGATGCGACCGGCGGGGTGCAGCGGCGTGAGGTCCTCGAAGTTGCCGGTGTCGGTGATCCGCTCCGGATCCTCGCCGTTGATCGCCTCGACGCGCAAGAGCGCGAAGTAGCGCTCGCTCTCCTTCGGCGGGCGGATCTGGCCCTGCACGACGTGGCCGTTACGCAGGCCGAACCTGCGGATCTGCGACGGCGAGATGTAGATGTCGTCCGGGCAGGGCAGGTAGTTGTACTCGGGGCTGCGCAGGAAGCCGAAGCCATCGGGCAGGATCTCGAGCACGCCTTCGCCGTACATCAGGCCGTTCTGGCGGATGCGGGCGCGGAGGATCTGGAAGATCAGGTCCTGCTTCTTGAGCCCGATGTAGTCCTGGATGTTCTCCGCGCGGGCGATCTCGTGCAGCCCGAGGATGTCCATCTGCTGCAGGTCTTTGATGTAGAGCTTGCCGCCCTTGACCTGCTCGTACTTGGCGTTGGTTTCCGCGTCGAAGCTGGCGACGTCGTCGCCGGACTTGCCGGCGGGGGCGTTCTGCTGCTGCGGCGGTGGCGGCGCCGGC
>JBAUGM010000010.1:0-3287 GCA_049679725.1 Tepidisphaeraceae bacterium | reverse complement strand
ACGCGGCCCCGATCGACCTCGGCGAGACGACCGCCGCGCTCGCCGGACGGCTCGTGCAGGTCGCATCGCTGATCGATCTTGTGCGCCTCGCCGAAGCCTCCCCTGCCGAGAGCGACCGCGAGCGCGTGCCAGCGCTTCGCCGCACGCTGCAGCTGACCCACGACCAGGACGCCGCCGATGCCGCCTGACCCGCCCCCTGCCGACGTTGGCGCGCTCGTAAACCGCGCGCTCACCGCACAGATCGCAAGGCTCGAACGTCAACTCGCCCACCGCGATCGGAAGGTCGCGACACAAGCGGAGCTGCTAGACCCGCTCGCCGCCGATGTCGAGATCGCGCACCGCGTCGGCGCCGTCCTGCGCGAGTCGATCGCCCGCCTCCCTCCCCGGACCCGCCTGCTCAGCGGACAGCTCGACGTCGCCGAGCACGCCCTCGCGCGCGGAGGCGCCGACGCCGCGGCCTCCGCGATCAAGGACGCCCGCGCGACGCTTGAGGGCCTCGTCGAAGTTCACGGCACCGTCGATCGGCTTGCGCGATCGGCGATGCCAAGAACCTCGCCGCAGCTGTCCAAGGCCGCCGAACGGCTCGTCACCGACCGTGAACGCCCGGCCCTCCCCGACCCCGACGGCCCGCCCTGAGATCGGACTCGAACCGCGGGCGCGGCCGAGGCTACGCCGCGGCGTCCCACTCGGCGAGGGCGATGCGGAACCGGTGCTCGGGCGTGCTCGCATAGACCAGGCCGTGGTCACGGTCGTACTCGACGTTGCCGAGCGTGACGCCGACGAGGTGGCGGCGGCCGCCGCGGGGCGCGATCGTCGCCCATCCGGTGAACGAGTAGAACGTCTTCCCGCCGCAGCGGCAATCGTCGTGCCCCATCGGGTGCAGCGGGTGCTGCTCGTACTCCCATTGGTCCAGCAGCAGCGTGGCCGGCATCGAACTCGTGGTGCCCATCGCGCAGGCGCAGCGAACGCGCGCGCTGCTGCGGCGTCCATGCACGGATCGCGCTCACCCCTTCAGCAAGGCCCCCGCATTTCTGCGGGGGCCTTGACGTGCGAGTTAGGTGGATCGGATAGCGATCATGCTAGGCACGTCGTGCGTGCCGGCGGCGCCGGCTCGCGCGCGTGATCGCAGCTTCTTAGCGCGCTTCTGCTGCCTTCTCTCTCGCGGTGATGGCGGCGAGATCCGGGACGGTCACATCGAATCGCGCCACGTCGCCGGCCGTTGTGTACTCGACAGCGTCGATGTCGTCGGCCGTCGAGAGTCGTGTGATGTAGGCGTTGTTCTCGATGCCGAGATCCTTCTTCGTGCCGTCGCCGAACACGACCGTGACGCCGGAAACGCTGTCCGGGATCACCCCGAGGAGGGTGACGACGTCGCCCTGCACAGAGACCGATGGGCCGCTTGCCGCTCGCGCGACAGCGTCGGCGTAGTTGCAGGTCGTGAACGATGATCCATCCGGCGCGACCAGCGCTGCGCACACTCTGTCCGCGGCAGGCACCAGGTACAACGTTTCGTTGCCACTCGACGTTGCCCGGCGAGCCAGCTCAGGGTTGCTCCCCGACGGGTTGATCTCCGCCAGATACTGGACTGCTGCGACGGGCAGTTGATCTGCAGCCCCACGCGCGGTGCTGAACACCGCGAGGTTCTTCGCCGCGTCGGCGGCGAGCGCCTTGGTCGGCTCCTTCTGCACAACAACCGGGTCGGGGGTGTCCTGCTGCGCCGCAGTGGCGACGGCCGCAACCCCGAGCGCTCCGATGACCGCAGCGCCCGCAATGTAGTGACGTATGTTCTTCTTCATCATCATCGCTCGCTTAGGTCGACGTGTAGGCCGAGAGCAGAATCGCGTAACCCATGTTGTTGTACGCGCGAGCGTTGTACCACGCGTCGCCGGTTCTGTTCCAGGTTCTCGACGTCTCGCCCCAGCCGCAGCCGACCCAGCCGCCGCGGACCACCCCATTCTGGTTATTCCACATGTACTCGCAGACGTTCTGGGAGTACGAGGTCGTCGACGCGTAGTTGTAGTACAGGCTGTGCAGCCCGCTTGAGTAGCAGGTTCCACCGGGACCCGCCTGCGCAAGCACGCAGTAATGCTGATCCCACGCCTGAGCGCTCGGCACCGCTGCCCCTCCGAACAGGAGTGCTGCGCCAAAGGCCAGCATCGCACTTCGGACCATCGTCAACTTCTTCATCCACCACCACCTCAGGTAGACCTGACCGTCCTTGACGGTCGAACACCCGCACCGCGCCTCCCAGCACAGAACCGGGCCACCAGACAACGTCTGGAGAATCAGCACGCTAGATGTTGGCGCACTGGCATGCAAACGAGAACCGCTGAGCGCATCAATCTGCTTGACGCTCAACACGACAATGCGCGCGCGTTTACCGGCCAACGCGCCATGTGACAGCAACGTTTGGGAGCTGACAGAGCGCAAGCCCGCGAGACCAGCCGAAAGTGGTACGACGTCGCCGGTCTGACCTCGGTGTGCAGCGCTAGCGATCGCCCGAGCGTCACCGGAGCCGGGCGCGATCGCGCCGCCAGCGTCGGTGTGCCAGCTCTGAGCGCGGCGTTCGACGGGCAGCTCCTTCTCTCGACCGGGCCGCGCTTCACGACTCGACGTCTGATCCATCCGGACGCTGGCGCATTGACCGCACGTCTCCCCGGCCAGCCGCCGACCGCCAGCCGCTCAACTTCTCCGAAACAGGTTGGGCTGGTGTCGACCGAGGTCATGAGCGGTCGTCGACAACCCGTCTTCGTCGGCGCCGTAGCTGACCCACTTCGCCGCGACGGGGGTGGGATCCCGGACCGCCGGCGACGCGCGGCCGACGAGACGGGCGTAGTGCCCGGGGCCGGTGCGTTTGTTCTTTCTTTCTTTCTTTCTTTTGTTCTTTCTTTCTGGTATGATGGCGAAATGAACGCCACTGAGACGCAAACCTGCCGGTTCCCGGGGTGCGCGCGGCCGCGTGAGGCGTACTCAGGTGTTGGCCGCCCCCCGCTGTACTGCGACCTGGCCGATCACAACGGCAGAACGGCGGCCGCGGAGCGGCTGAAGCTGGAGCGCGAGGGCGCGATGCCGCCAGTCGATCCGAGCGATCGTCCGATCGCACACGCCCAGGTCGAGGCTGAGGCGGCTGCGGCGACGGCGGCGCGCCTGACGGCTGAGCTGCTGAGCGCCGTGGAGCGGCTGGAACGTGCGGCGGACGTCATGTCCGACCAGGCCGCGGTGGAGCTTGAGGTCGACGCGGTGCGCAAGGGCGCTGACCTCGACGTCACGTCGCAGCGCGCCGAGTC
>JBAUGM010000009.1:0-2205 GCA_049679725.1 Tepidisphaeraceae bacterium | reverse complement strand
GCGCCGGAGTGGCTGCTCTTCCACGCGCGCGACGTCGAGCCGTTGCCTCACACGTCCGTCGCCGCGCCGATGCGCCCGCTCGTCCACCCGCTCACCAACACCTCGCTTGCCGAGTCCGACCTCTTCGGCCAGAAGGGGCTCGCGATCCTCCGCAGCGGCGCGGGCGAGCACGCCCGTGCCGTCACGCTCCGCGCCGGGCCGACGCTCAACCACGGGCACTTCGACGAGATGAACCTCAACGTCTACGCCCGCGGCTACGAGATGAGCTACGACCTGGGCTACGGCCTGGGCAGCACGCACACGCAGGTCGGCTGGGCGAAGCAAACCGCCAGCCACAACACCGTCCTCGTCGACGAGCGATCGCAGCTGTCCGCCGGCCGATCGGGTGGATCGATCCGCGCGTTCGCCGCCATGCCCGGCCTGCAGTTCGTCAGCACCACCAGCGCCGCGCCGTACGCGGCGCAGGGCGTGACGCGCTACGACCGCACGATCGCGATGATCGACGCCGATGACCACGCGAGCTACCTCCTCGACGTCTTCCGCGTGCAGGGCGGCGCCAGGCACGACTACGTCTTCCACGGCCACGGCACGCAGCTCACCACGGACGGCCTCGACCTCGGCCCCGAGCAGCCGGGCTCCCTCGCCGGCGCCGACGTCGACTGGGGCGCCCGCCAGGGCTCCGACGGCGACATCAAAGGCATCGTCGGCAAGGAATACTGGAACCCCCCGCCGGGCAACGGGCTCGGGTTCCTCGTCAAGCCGCGCCGCGCGCCCGAGCCCAAGTCCGTCTGGTCCGCGACGTGGGAGATCGACGCCGAGCACGATGCGCGACTGCGCCTGAACATGCTCCCCGCGCCCGGCACGACCGTCACGACGGCCGAGGCGCCGGGCATCTATCCGCACTTCCCCAAGGCCGCGTACGTCCTGGCGCGCCGCGCCGCCGACAAGGATCTGAGCAGCACGTTCGCCGCAGTGATCGAGCCGTATGGCGCGGCGCGCGCCGTGAAGACGATCACGCCGCTTGGCGACGCTTCAGACCGCGCCGTCGCGGTGAAGATCGAGCTAGCGAGCGGGCGCATCGATTACCTCGTCTGTCGCGACATCGAGGTGGACGGCGCGCCTTCCACCTGGAAGGACGGCGACGTCGAACTCCGCTTCGACGGCGCGTTCGCGAAGGTCAGCCTCGACGCCATCGGCCCCGCCGACGTCATCGCCATCGGCGGGTCGGTCACGTTCGACGGCGTGCGGCTTCTCGTCACCTCCCCCGCCCACGCCGGCGCGATCGAGCGGATCGACGCGGAGCGGAACGTCCTCTCCGCCAGACTCGACCTCCCCGCCGGCGACGCGCTGGCGGGCGAGTTCCTGTTCGTCTCAAACCCCGCGTACGCGCAGGCCAGCCCCTACCGCATCGCGTCCGTCTCGCGCGACGGCAAGCTCAGCGCCATCCAGCTCGCCCCAACGCGGCTGACGATCGGCCAGTTCCGGCTGACGCAGGATCCGACCGAGGAGCACGTCCTGCCCAACGTCGTCCCGCTCGAGTACGCCAAGAGCGTCGTGCGCCAGCCGTCCGGCTACTTCCGCGGCAAGCGCGCGACGACGGCGGACGGAAAAGCGTCGACGCTCATTCGCGACGTCGACGGCAAAGGGCTGTCGATCACCGTCGACGGCGCCCACGGCTTCGCGGCGGGGAGCGATGTCGTCATCCAGGACGTGCGCGCCGGCGACATGATCACCCTCCCCACCCGCGCCCGCGCGGTTCGCGGCGCGGACGAGCGCTGGACGGTCACCACGAACGGCCCCGCAACGTTCACCCCGCCGGGCGGGAAACCGACCGACGTCGCGCCTTCGCGCGCGGGCGTAACCGTAGAGAAGGCATCGCCGAAGTAGCGAAGGTCCGCGTCATCGAGATTGTCAAGGAGCTTGCGCCCGCACTCGTGGCCTGGGCGTCTCGCCCGAGCCTTCGGCGCGTGAGTGTTTCAGTGGCATGGGTGTCTCGCCCATGCATTCCTGTTCGAAAACGCATGGGCGAGACGCCCATGCCACTAGAACTTCACGAAAGGATCTCCCCCGTCCGAGGGCGAGAGATCCTTCGAAGGCGAAAAAGGGGGACACTGCTACTTTCGGCGGGTTTTCAACCCGTGCGAATCGGGGAGATGCACGGGTTGAAAACCCGTGCCACGACAACGTCGATCGGCGCGTTCGTGC
>JBAUGM010000008.1:0-6357 GCA_049679725.1 Tepidisphaeraceae bacterium | reverse complement strand
ACGTCGGCCTGGTCGAGCGATGTGAACCGCCGGCAGAAGAGCGTGGATTGGCAGATGAAGATCGACGATGCCCGAACCAAGCTCACAAGCGTCTATCCCAAAATCAAGGTGTGACAGAGCACTAGTCTAGTCCTGACGGCACCTCACGTACCCAGAGCACACCACCAACCTTCCGCCAGTCCTCCCGTTGGGTTTCCAGCGATCGTGCGGTGTTCAGGACGGTCTGACTGGGATGGTACAGCGGCATGAGGAGCAGCGCCCCCGTGAGCGGAATGGGCTGGGCAGCGATGTCCGCCAACTTGCCTTTCGACTCAAGCTCGAATGCGCCGCGCGACGTGCGCGCGGGCCGCTCAGAAGCCGCCGTCGCACATCTGGCGGAAGCTGTCGGGGAACGGGTAGCGCGGGAAGACGCGCGGGGCGGATTCCCACATCCAGGGCGCCGGGTAGACGTCGCCGCGGAAGCCGGCGCGGTACATGATGTCGAGCACGGTTTCCAGGCTGGGCTCCTGACCGCGAGAGTTGACCAGACGGTTCGCGCGGGCCCCGAGGAACGACACGGAAGCGGCGGGCGCTCGGTCGGGGTGGTCGTGGAGCATGTTGTGGATCATCCGGAAACCGCACGCGAGGTCGTCGAGCGTCAGGTGCTCGTGCTCGCGCGGCCGAAGCAGCGCCAGGACCTTCACGCTGCCCATGTCGTACTTGATGACGGTCGGCATGTGCGCGTGGACGAAGTGGCCCGCGTGCTCCGTGATCGCCGGCTCACGCCACTGGCTGCCCGGCATGCGCTCGGCGAGATGGCTGATGATGCCGTGCGTGTTGTCGACCGCGTTCACCGCGCAAACGACGGAGCGATAGCGCCCGGCGATCAGGTCGTCGATGAGCTGCTGACCCCACATGATGCGGATGCGCTCCACCTGATCCGGATCGCGATGAATGAGCGGTGCATCGGGCAGGAGGATCAGCCGGTGGTCGAACTCGAGTTGGCCGGCCATCTCTTCGCCGATGCCCTCGTAAATGTGACCTTCCCCGGCGCGCTTGGGCGTGGCGGACGTGCTCATGAGAGTCCCTTTCGTCGTTCGCGGACGTGTCATACCAAATCAGCGTCACTTCATTCCGCCGGCGCAGGCGCTGCGGCGGCCGGTTTCTCCGGCTCGATGCCGGCCATTTCCTGGAGCATGCGCCAGTTCCGCCGGCGGTCCTGATTGGCGGCGATCAGGGTCGGCGAGGGGTGGCCTTCGGCGTCGAACTGCTTCTCGAACCGGCCCTCGCCGCGGGCGAAGGCGACGAAGTCGACCTGCTCGCCGGTCTTGGGGTCGACGTACCAGTCCTTCTCCGGCACGGGGTTGCCCTTGAGGCTGATCCGCTCGCGCACGCGCTCGCCGGCGTCCGGATCGTACATGATCAGCGGGAACGTGCGCGAGTCGACCGCCATCCGCGCCCGCTCGCCCGCGAGGTGGTCGCCCACGCCATGCTCCGGCTGGCACGTCGTGTAGGTGATGATGACGGCCGGGCCCTTGTACTCGTTGGCGCGCAGCACGGCCTTGTAGAAGTGGTTCACGTGCGCGGCCGTCGTCTGTGCGACGAAGACTTCCGGGTGGGCGATGAGGATCTGCGCCAGCTCCTTCCGCCGCTCCGTCTTCCCGGCGATCTCCTTGCCGTGCACGCTCATCTTCGTGTTCTGTCCCATGAACGTGGACGTCGACGCCTGGCCGCCGGTGTTCGAGTAGACCTGCGTGTCGAGCACGATGACCTTGATGTCCATGCCGCTCATCAGCATGCGCGAGAGCGACTGGAAGCCGATGTCCATCATCGCCCCGTCGCCGCCGATGACCCACAGGCGCTTCTTGTCCCAGCCCTGTTGGTCCCACTTGGCGCGGACGCCCATGGCGAACGTCGGGGCGTTCTCAAACAGCGAGTTGCTCCACGGAAGCTTGTACGGGTTGTACGGATACGTCGACGTGTAGACCGTGTTGCACCCCGTCGCCGCGATGAGCCCCACGTTCTCCGGCCCGTACTTGAAGCACGTGGCGGCGACGAACATGCGGAGGACGGTCGCCTCCCCGCAGCCCGCGCACGACCCCGCCCCGCCGACGTACTGCAGCGCGCTGTCGGCCAACATCATGTCCGCCAGCACCTTCTCATTGATGTACTGCTGCGGCGTCGGTCCGGCGGCGCGGAAGTGGGTGAACTTCTCCTTGATGACGGGCATGTTGTCGTCGGTCTTCTTGATCATCTTCAGCGCGTGGTCGTCGCACACCTGCACGCACTCGGCGCAACCCTTGCACTTGGTGGGATCGATGAAGATGCCGAAGTACCCGGGCTCCTTCCCCATCTTTTCGTTCGCATGCCAGTACTTCCGCGTCTTCGCCCAGTCCGCCTCGACGTGGGCGCGCTGCTCGGCCGGCATCTGCGCGAGCATCGCTTCCATCTGCGCCTTGGGGATGACCTTGCCCAGGATGGCGGTGTCGGGGCACTCGGTGACGCAGTCCATGCAGCCGACGCAGTTGCTGCCGATGAACTGCGGGATCTCCGGCGCGATGTACGAGAAGTCGCGCGGCCCGCCCGTCGCGGCGGGCACGACCGAGCGGGCGGTGTCCAGGTCCGCCTCCAGCTCGATGTCGCCGACGCCGTGCTCGTAGAGTGGGAGCACGCGGTTGAAGAAGTTCTTGCGGTTGACGACCTCTTCGGCACTGTGCGGAAGAATGGCTGGTGAGATCGGCATCGGAACCACCTTTATGCTAGAATTGCATCGGTGACCTTGAACCTTTCCATCTCGGAACAGGCAGAAGCCGGACTGAAGGCGCGCGCGGCCGCGGCGGGCATGGCTCCGGAAGCGTACGCTGCGCGATTGCTGGAGCGCCACATCGCGAAAATGACAATCGACGAGCTACTTGCGCCGGTGCGCGCGGAGTTCGAAGCAAGCGGCATGACCGAGGACGAACTCGTCGAGCTCCTGGAGGCGGCCAAACATGAAATGCGCGCGGAGCAACGTGGGCGGAAGGCTTCATGAAGCTTCGCCGCGCCGTGTTTGATTGCAACGTGTTCCTTCAGATGAACGAGATCAGCAAGTTGCCCGATCATCCGAGAATCCGGAGGGCGGGGAAACTGACCGCGGAACGCGTGCAACGATTTCTCGACTTGCTCCACACCCTCGCCGTCCACGTTGAGGCGCCACCGCGGCGTTTCAGCTATGCGCGCGATGCCGCCGATGCGCGTTACATCGATCTGGCCATCGAAACGGGCGCAATGCTGGTCGTCTCCAACGATCGGGATTTGCTCGACTTGATGGAACAAAGCAACCTCGACGGGCAATCGCTGCGAGCCTCGTATCCGTCGTTCCACGTGCTTACTCCGCCACAATTCCTCACGGCCCTTCGAGACGCGCAGTCATGACACCACCGGCAGCGCCGTCGACGCCAGCGCGTCATCCAGCGCCGCGTCGTTGATCAGCTCGCGCGGCACCTCCATCACGTCCTGATACCCCCGGCGGATGCACGTGAGGTTGTCCTGCACGACCCGCTCGCCGCGCTTCCCCCAGTAGCTCCGTACGGCCTTCTCCACGCCGGCCATGAGCTGCTCGAAGCTCATGTTGTTCTTCACCGCGAACGGCGTGGCCTTGAGGAACACGCCGAGGAGGACGACGCCCATCATGCGGATGCGCAGTTCGGGGTTGGTCGCGACCTCGTCGGCGATGCAGAACGTGTCGAGCGCGAGGACGTGCGCGTTCCGCTCGCGAATGCGCCGCCGCGCCCACCGCGGGACGCCCTGCCACACTTCCGCGGGCGTCTGCTTCGAGGAGTTCAGGAAGATCGTCCCGCCCTCGGCCAGGCCGCGCAGCGTGTCGCCGAGGTTCAGGGCGTTGATGTCGTTGAGCGGGATGAACTCGACGTGCTCGAGCTCGCAGTGCGTCAGGATCTTCGACGGGGCGACGGTGAGGTAGTACGTCGTCGGCAATCCCTTCTTGCTCGACCCGTATTTCGGATACGCCTGCACGTGCAGGCCGAAGAGGTCGCCCATGAGCGAGGCGATGACCTTGTTGGTGGTGACGCTCCCGTACCCGCCGACGGAGTGGCCGCGCATGGAGTACGCGCCCTCGGGCCGCACGTCCGGGTCGATCGGCGGATCGATCGCCGTCTCGTGCTTGATGCCGACGGTGCTGTACTCCTTGTGCCCGTTCCCCTCGACCGCCTGCCGCATGTTCTGCACGAGGCCGATGAAGTGGCCCGGCCGGATGTCGCGGCTGCCCAGGCCCGCGGAGCACTGGAGCATGCGCGGAAACTCTTCGACCGTGACGCCGGCATCGCGATACTCCTCCAGTTGCAGCACCGCATCCATGAACGACGCCTTGATGTCGCGCATGAGCGGGTTCGCCGGTGCGATGGGATCGTCCATCCGCTCCATGACCGTGAACGCTTTCACGTTCTTCAGCGCCGCGACGACTTCCGGCCCCGGCCAGGGGCGGTAGCTGCACACGTTCACCGCGCCCACCGGCAGGTTCATCTCGCTGCGCATGTAGTCGATCGTCGGCTTGGCCG
The DNA here is from genome assembly GCA_049679725.1 of Tepidisphaeraceae bacterium. Taxonomy (GTDB): domain Bacteria; phylum Planctomycetota; class Phycisphaerae; order Tepidisphaerales; family Tepidisphaeraceae; genus DASYWJ01. The sequence goes on along the minus strand of JBAUGM010000008.1, from coordinate 1,822 downwards.
TCTCCATCATGCAGCCCATCCCGACCAGCGCGTATTCCGCGTCCTCCATGCGATAAGAATCAACGAGCGAATACGGCCGGCCCGTTGCCTCGGTAAACGTCTTCATCGCCTCGATCACGGCGGGCTTCATGTGCGCGTAATAGTGGCGCTGCGCGATCTTGCCCTTCATGTACGAGTCCTGGTCCTGCACGACGCCCGTCATCAGCGGGTGCTCGACGTCGAACAGGTTGATGATCCGATCCGATGGCTTGCCGACGTACTCGGCCATGAACTCCTTCTCCGGCAGCAGCACGTTCTCGATCGTGTGGGTGATGAGGAACCCATCCTGCACGTTCATGAACGGCGACTGGCACGCCTCGGCGGCGCGACGGACGATCAGCGCGATGTCCGAAGCCTCCTGCGGGTTGCGACCGAAGAGAATGCCCCACCCCGTGTCGGCGACGCTCATCACGTCATCGTGCCCCGCGTGGACGTTCAGGCTATGGCTCGTCAGCGCGCGGGCCCCGATGTGGAAGCACACCGGCAACCGCTTGCCGCTGATCGTGTAGAGGACCTCCTTCATCAACACCAGTCCCTGCCCGCTGGTGAAGTTGGTCACGCGCCCGCCCGCCAGGGCGAACCCCTCGCACGCGGATGCGGACGAGTGCTCGCTCTCGGGTTCGAGGAAGATGAGCTTGTCGCCCCAGAGGTTGCGTTGCCCGTTCGACACCGCACCGGAGTACCCGCCGCCCATCGTGGTGGAGCTGGTGATCGGGTACGCGCACGCCGCCTGCGTGATGTGGATTTCCACCCACACCACGGCGCCGGCGCCGTCGGTGATCGTCGGGGTCCCGGGATAACGATACTGGCCGTTGCCGTTGGAACTGCTCATGCACGACTCCCGGTGAGAGAGTTGATCGTGCACGCGGCCCGCTCGCCTGAACGTCTGAGGGGCACCGGCGGCATTCCCCCGCGCCGCGGCCACCGGCTCGTCACAAACCCCACCATCCGTTCACGCCTACTGGCCCACGAGAGCGGGCAGTGCGCACGATGGCCGGATCAGGACACCTATCTGGAATGGATTATACCGCCGACTCGCTGTCCCGCCCCGACAAAAACCAGCCTGTCCGCGGGGGGTCCCTACGGCTCCGGCGGCCTGATGAGACCCCGGGGCGGTTTGACCCGTATCATGGACTGCCATGGGCAGCACGTTCGATTCGATCACCCCGGACCTGCGCCGGTTCATCGAGGCACAGAAGATGTTCTTCGTCGCCACCGCACCCCTTTCGCGCGCGCAACACATCAACCTCTCGCCCAAGGGGCTGGACTGCTTCCGCGTCCTAACGGAAAACCGCGTCGGCTACCTCGACCTGACCGGCAGCGGCAACGAGACTTCGGCCCACGTCGAGGAGAACGGCCGGATCACCTTCATGTTCTGCGCCTTCGACGGCCCGCCGAAGATCCTGCGCCTGTACGGGCGCGGGCGGACGGTCCTGCCGACGGCGGCGGAGTGGACGGATCTGGCCAAGGCGTTCCCAGGCTATCCCGGCGCCCGCCAGATCATCGTGGCCGACATCCACCGGGCCATGACCTCGTGCGGCTTCGCCGTCCCGCGCTATGAGTTCGTCGAACACCGCGATGAACTGCTGAAGTACGCCGAGAAGAAGGGGCCGGAGGGGTTGGAGCAGTATCGACGGGACAAGAACGTGACGAGCATCGACGCCTTGGTGACGGCCCTGGGCAAGGAGCGGGCGGCAAGCTGACAAGGCGGGTGTAACTCGCATTCCTGGCGAAGGGGTCGGGTGTGATTCTCCCTCTCCCCGGTACTCCGGGGAGAGGGAGT
>JBAUGM010000007.1:0-6245 GCA_049679725.1 Tepidisphaeraceae bacterium | reverse complement strand
ACCCGACGTCCGCTTTTCGCAATACGAGGGCATAACGCCGGTGCGCGTTCCGAGAGCGGTTCAGGGGTGCAGCACGGTCTTCGGCCCACTTCCGTCAGGCTTTCTTTGCCTGGACACCGACGCGATGCCGGACGGCAGAATGGACCGCCGCCTTATCAACTATGACGCGTTCGGCCGGATCACCAACGCGCAGGAGTTAAGAGGTCTCAATACCAGCTACAAGTTGTCGACAACGACCTACTTTCCCGATGGCGCGCCGAAAACAGAAGGCGTCGTGGACGGGACATCCGGCGACACGGTCTACAGCGTGCGTTCGCGCCCTGGACCGACCGGCCGCTGGGAGCAGACCGACAGCATGACGGCAGACGGCAGAACCATTACCGGCACCGTCCTGCGCAAAAACGACGCGAACGGCCGGCTGCAGGAATACACCGACGCGACCGGCACCATCACGAGATACAGATACGACCTCCGCGGACGTCTCATCGAAACAGTCGAGGACGGCTCTCGCACAGTCACGTTTGGCTATAACGACCGCGACGAGCTTGTCAGCGTGATCGACCCCGACGTCGGATCCGCGATCACAGCGACCTACGACCCCGACGGCCAATTGGCGTCCGAGTTGCTGCCCAACGGGCTCGAGGTGACGCAGACCTACGACGCTGCCGGCCGACCCAGTCAGATGCGCTGGACGAAGATCACGGGCTGCAGCTCGGACTGTGTTTGGAGCCGGAGCGACGTGGTCAATCGCGATTCCGCCGGTCGGATCACGCAGACCGACACCAACGACTGGCGCCAACACACCGAATACGATAGCGTCGGCCGCCTCCTCAGAAGCGACAACCGCGACACGGTCGCGGGCATCTGCAGCCGGGCGGAATACGCCTATGACAACGGCAACGCCGGCGACTCCAGCCGCACCGCGATGACCAGCACCCACTCGGCCACAGGAGCGGCATGCGGGACCGGTACCGCGACAAGCCGCACCTGGACCCACGACACCGCCGACCGGATCACCAACAGCGGCTGGGTCTTCGACGCCAACGGCCGAGCCACATCCGTGCCCGCGCCCGACTCCGGCGGCACCGGCCTGCTCACCGCCAGCTACTACGGCGACGATCGCATCAGAGAGCTGACGCTCGACGGCCGCACGCATAGATATGCTCGCGACCCGCTCCGCCGCACCAGATCGATCGCCTCTACAGGAGCCAGCAAGCCAACGATCACCTCGACCAACCACTACGCCGACGACAGCGACTCGCCGATCTCCGTCACACGCTCCGACGGCACGACAGAGCGCGACATCTCCGGACCCAGCGGCATGCTCGTCGCGATCAAGGACGGCACGACCCTGACCTACCAACTGCGGGACGTCCAGGGCAGCATCATCGACACAGTCCCGGCAACCGGGACGCCCACAAGACCCGATGCGTCAAGCCGCTACGACGCCTTCGGCAACATCCTCAACTCCACTCCAGGCATCATCGACTGGACCGACGGTGTTCCCCGCTACGGCTGGCTCGGCGGCCACCAACGCGCCACCCAGTTCCAACCCAGACAAGGCGTCGGACCGCCGATCGAGATGGGGGCCCGCGTCTATCTCCCCGCTACCGGACGCTTCCTCCAACGCGACCCCATCGAAGGCGGTTCTCTCAACGACTACGACTACGCGTTCCAAGATCCCAACAACGCACTCGACCTCGACGGGCTTGCAGGAATACGGTGCCAAGACGGAAAGATCTACGTCGCCCCCAACCACAACACCGCACCGAGAGGCTGCCAGGCATTCGCACGGCGGCGAGCAGAGAAGGCGCGACGAGACTTTGACTACAAGAAAGATCAGCAACGAGCTTGTCGCGTGTACGGCGGGATTTTGACGATCGCGGGCTTGGTAACGCCGTTCGCAAAGGTGCCAAAGCTGGTCAGCGGCATCTTGGGGGGCGGCGGAGCAGCCAACTTCTTCAAATGTTCATGAGTTCATGATCATGATCGATGTCGGGAACGGACCTAGAGCATGAAACCCAACGATCCGTTGCCCCGGCGAGAGGCCATAATTGCCATCGCAATCGGTGCGCTTGTGGGTGTCGTCATCAGTCTCGGAACTGACCGGTCGCTCTTCGTCGTTGGCCCGGTGATGGTCATGGTCTTGGGGCTTTGGTCGTTGGTCCGGATGGTGCAGGCGCGGCGGACGCTTCGTCGTCGCGCTGAAGGCGGCTCGCCCAATGCGGACGGGGGTACCAACAGCGATGATCCGTAGCCGCGACGTTCGTGGCCACCTCGCGATGTCGCTGGCGTCGGGCCGCCTCCACGACCGGTATGGGCATTCCATTGTCGGACAGCGGCAAACGCCGATCACGTAGGGTGGCGACGTCATAGGGGTGGAAGCGATCCTCACTGTTCGGGGTCCCGGGCACGCTCACCGGCGTGTTATCGCTGTGGCTCGCGGTGCGTCGCACAGCTGAGGGGCGGCGCCCTACGAGCAGATCCTCACCACGGCTCGACGGCGATAAGTAGCATGCGGGGGGCGAATAGCATGGCGGGGCTGGCCTTAGCGAGGCCGACGGCCATCCTGCCTTTGGTGGTAACGTGAAGTGGATCATTAGCGGACTCGTCCTGCTCCTGGCTGCGTGTTCCGCACTTATCGCTGGAGCAGTTCTGGATAGTTCACTCATCTCCGTTGCCGGAACCGTCGCCGCGATCGGAATGTTCGGGGTGTACGCTCTGTATGTGCGTCACGACAATCTCCGGTTGTTCTTCCTTAATAGCGGACTGCTTATCGGCGTCGTGCTTGCTGCGGCATTGTTCGAGACCCTGAGGTAAAGTGATGAAGGAACGGCTGGGAGTCTCGTGAGAACGCGCTGGCGCTACCGGCTGCTCGGCACGCTGTCGCTCCTGTGGGCGCTGCTGTTCGTGCAGGCGCTGCTCCCACCTGACGGCGAGGAGAGCGACCTCATCGGGCCCGGCGGCGCGTTCTGGCTCGTCGTCCAGATCGGTCTGCTCGCGTGGACCTGGCACGCGTGGCGAACGCGGAGCGCTGAGGAGCGCTAGAGAACGCGAACGGGCGGCTCGCAGGCCGCCCGTCCGGTTTCCTCCTGCTGCTGCGCGCGCTAACGCAGTCTGATGCGCACCTTTTGCGTCGTCTTGGCGCCGCCCTTCTGCGTGGCGCGGACGGTGAGCATCAGTCTGCCTCTGCGGTTGGCGAGGCTTCTCGCCACTCTCGGGGAGTTGGCGGTGACGCCGCTGACGTTCACCGTCACCTTGCGCGTGCCGCGTCTGGGCGCTCTGATCGTGATCGTGCGGCCGCGCACCCTGATCGCTCTTCTGCCGAGGCGGGTTCTGCCGGCCTTCGCGGAGATTCTCGCGCCTCTCAGGCGGAGCGCTCTCGGCACGCCGATGCGCAGGCTCGCGAGCGGCTTGGCGCTTCTCGCGATCCCGGTGCGGATGCCGAGTCTGCCTGTGCCTCTGCGGAATCTCAGCGTCGCGCCCGACTTCGGTCTCGGGACGCAGCCGAGCGCCGTCAGCCGCGGGTTCTGCGACGTCGCTCTGCCGCTCTGGCTGGTGAATCTCGCGGCGAGCACCGGGCGGGCGCAGAGGTCGCCGACCGTCGTCAGCACGCCCTCTCTGCCACCGCGGAATCTGAGCTCGAAGCTCGACAGCGGCAGGTCGGGGATGGAGCCGAACGTCGTGATGACGAGACCGCGTCTGACGGCGTTCAGGCCCTCGAGGTCGAGCGAGACCTCGCCGCGCAGCTCGACCGCGAGCCGCGGCAGTCCGCCGGAGACCGTTCTGACGAGGTAGGTCGGGCCGGTGAGCGGTCTGCTGATCAGCGGGCTGACGGCTGTCGCCGTCGCGACGATCGTGCGTGCGGCGCATCTTCTCGCCGCATACGTCTCCGGCGTGCACGCCGCTCTCAGCGTCGCCAGGTTGGTCGACACGGCTCTCGGGAGCGTCACGACCGCCGACTTCATCGCCGACTCGCCGGCTCTCTGCGTGATTCTCGTCGTGAACGACGGGTGCTGGCCCTCGCGGTTCTGGCCTCTGCCGCCGATCGTCCCGACGATTCTCGGGCCGAACGGCAGTCTCTCGCAGCCGTTGACCGTGATCGAGCTGCTGGCCGTCGCCCCGGGGCCGCCGTCCAGCGGCGAGAACGCGCCGGAGTCCGGCAGCGTGCCGCAGTGCGTCGGGTTGCGCATGAAGCCGGCGCGGTTGACGTTCACGATCAGTCTGCGGATCGCGAGCGGGATGCCGAACTGCAGCGCCGGAATCGGGTCGCTGATCACGTCCAGCCCGCCGTCGTTGCCGAGCGTCAGGCGCTGACCGACGATCACCGTGCCGGCGTCGACCGGCCCGAGTCTCGCCGGCACGGAGATCGAGAGACCAGCGGGATCGCCCGCAACCTTCGGCTCGGTCAGGTAGATGCTGCCGGGCAGCGGCACCGGTTCGGCGCCGGAGCCGACGATCGCCGAGACGTCGCCGATGCGGCTCGACGCCTCGCATCTGTCGGCGGCGGCGGTCGCCAGCGCGCACTTCGTCAGGCCGGGCAGTGCCAGCGAGCCTATGAGGCCCGGCGGCAGGTCGAACGCGACTCTGCCGACCGGGACCGTTCTGTCAGGACGGTCGAACGAGAGCGTGAAGTTCGTGTTCGCTCCGGCCTGCGGGTTGGAGACCGAGGTTCCCATCGACGGCGTGAATCTGCGATCGCAGCCGATGACGTCGTACGTGCCGGACGGGGTCTTCGCCGGCCCGCCCGACCACGGCGTGACGATTGCCGTCGTCGTCGCCGGGCCGCACGTCGTCGGGGTCACGAGCGCCGACTGCGCGCCGCCCTTGAACGTGAGTCTGAAGTTCGTGAACGCGACCTGCGGGATGTCGGAGAACTTCAACGTGATCTGCCCGGTTCTGAAGTCGGGGTTGACCGTTCCGGAGAGCTTGATGTGCGCGCCGAACAGCGGCACGTCGAGGAACAGCCGCAGCCGGTCGGTCGCCGTCTGCGTGCCGAAGTACGCCTTGCCGGGGAAGTTGCCGAGAATCGGCGAGGTGAAGTCGATCGTCCCGACCTCCGAGGAGGGCGGGCAGTTCGCTGCGACGGACGAGTCGTTCGCCGCGAAGCCGGCGTCGGTGCACGCGTCGAGCCGCGCCGCCAGCGCCGGGTTCAGCAGCATGCCCGCGGCGCCTATGAACGTCGTGCCGCGGACCATCGAGCTGACGCGCGGAATGTCCTGCTGGCCGGGCATCACGTCGGTGCTGATCGCCGACGTCGAGTCGGCCGTGTTCGGATCGGCCGCCGACGCGAGCGTCGTGTCGAACGGGACGCCCTCGCAGTCGACCGGCGTGTAGCCGCCGGAGTTCGTGCTCGTGGCGCCGTCGTGCGAGGTCGCCGTCACCGTGATCGGCGCCGGGATGCACGACGTCGGGTTGGTGAAGAACGATCTTCTCGTCGGCGTGTAGCCGTAGAGGATCTGCGTGATCGCGTCGATGTGGAGCGGAAAGCCCGACGCCTCGTCGGGCAGGCCGTTGAGCGATGCCACGAGGCCGAGCGTATGCGGGTTGACCGAGATCGGCGAGACCAGCTTCACCCGTCTCAAGCCGGGGATCGGCGGAGGGATGTCGATGCCGAACGCCGTCGGGAATCTCGTCGGATCCGGTGACGGGATGCGGTAGATCGTCCCTCTCAAGACGAGCGGGACCGGGCCGGCGATGGGTATTATCGGCAGGATCGGGGCGAGGATGTTCACGGTGACGCTCGTGGTCGTCGCACCGACCACGGAGTCCGGGCAGCTCGTCGCCGTCTGAGTCGTCGCATCCCAGGTGTCGCAGACGGGCACGTGGTTCACGAACGCGACGACGCCGGGGGCGAGGTCGATGTTGAGCCCTTCGACGCTGTCCGCCGCCGTGTTGCCTCTGTCGCTGAACGTCAGGTTGATCGCCATGTCCGGATGGGCGGCCGCGGCGAGCGGTCCAGACGCCGGAAGCTCACCGCCCTGCGACGGCGCACTGACGACGGGGTCGACGCTGTCGAGCGAGAACGCCTGAGCGCTCGCGGACAACCCGAGTGGGACCAACAGCGCGACGAGCGCTGCGATCAGCGCCCGCGGGGGGGAAATCCTCATCTCACCTCTCCTTGCGACGTGCCATCAACGGCGGTTCCGTTCCGCACGGATTCCATGCCCGCACGACATTAGTGGCAAACACGTGCGTTTAAGGGCGAGTTGCGGTGCCCGGAGAAGTTTGGCGCCGGCGCGGGA
>JBAUGM010000006.1:0-2868 GCA_049679725.1 Tepidisphaeraceae bacterium | reverse complement strand
AGGTGGAAGACCACCTCGGGCTGCGCGGCGGCGAACGCCGCCGTCAGCGCGGGGGCGTCGGTGACGTCGAGCTCGTGCAGCACGACGTCGTCCGGGAGGTTTTCGCGCGCGCCGGTCGAGAGGTCGTCGACGACGGCCACCTCCCAGCCGGCGGCGAGCAGCCCGTCGACGAGGTTGGAGCCGATGAAGCCGGCGCCGCCTGTGACGAGCGCTCTCACGGTCGCGATCCCTCGATCATGGCGCGGCATCCTATGCGATGGCACCGATCGTGCCGCGTCCCTACAATCCCCCGCCGAGGGCGCGTAGCTCAGTGGGAGAGCGCTCGCTTCACACGCGAGAGGTCGGTGGTTCGATACCACCCGCGCCCATGCAGAAGCCAGAACGTGGGAAAGCCCCGCTCCAGCGGGGCTTTCTCGTTCCGGTAGAGGATCATGCGGCCATCCCGTCGGAACGATCGATTCCGGCGCCGCTTCCGACGAGTGGACGATTCGTTGGGCTAAACGCGGTTGGACCGCTGCGGTCGAGCCACTGAAGGGGTTCGTCGGGGAAACGCATAAGCGTCCACACCGTGCCGTACGGAATGCGTCTGCGCTGCACCACCTGAGCATAGAGCTGGAGCACGAGGCGGGGGTCCTTGTGGCCGATCTGCGCCATGACCCAGCGAAGGTCGCGGCCGATGATCAGCGCGAGCGTGGCAAAGGTGCGCCGCAGAGTGTGCAGCGTGATCCGTTCAGGGAGACGCATCCGGTTCTGCGGCGCACGCTTCTTGTTTGCTCGCCTGGCGCATTCCGTCAGCAGGCGGCCTCGGAGGTTGTCGTCGTTGAGGGGGCCACCCTTGAAGGTGTGAAAGAGCGGCAGCTCGGTGCCGAATGCAGCACGAAGCTCCGGGCGGATATTGTCGACGTGTCGGCGAACCGCTCTCAACGCGAACGCGGTCAGCTCGAGGTCGCGAAAGCCTGCATCGGTCTTGACGTCTCCTGCCTCTTCGCCGATACGGATACGTCCTTCGTCGAGGTCCAGGTCTCCGAGCGTGGCATCCAGCAACTCGGTGGCGCGCGGGCCGCCAAGGATGTACACCGTGAGCAGCTCGGCGCGGCCGTAGCGTTGCCACTCGGGAACGTCCTGCTCCCAGCTTGCTGCAGCCTCGATCAGGTCGATGACCATGTCCGGCTCGAGGAACGACTTGCGCCCTCTTCTCTCCTTCATCCGTCGGCGCTTACCGCGTGCGGGATTCACGTCAAGGAGTTTGTAGTCGACCGCGTCATCGAGGACTTGCGCGAGCATTATGAGGACCTTGTTCACGCTGCTCGGTCCAAGCCCTTGTTGGGAGAGCTGACCGCGAAACTCGTCGACTCTGCGAATGTCCATTGTCGCAGTGGGCTCGTGGATCCACGGAGCGCGGAGGATGTAGTCCACCCGCCATCTGTAGTCCTTCTTGGTGTTGGGCGCCCATTCCGGCTCGCAGCGATTCCAGAAGCGCGAAACGGTGACATGCATCGTTTCGTCCCTGTCGTCGATGGCCACGGCGACCTCTGGCGACTGGCGCTGCGGCGGCTCCCACGTGTCACGAGCGATTTCGCGCATGATGCGGTCGAGTTCGACCTGCGCCCGTTCTCTACTCCAACCTCTGAAGTTCGTGCCGAGCTCGACGCGCGGTCGTCTGCCCCGAAATGGAACACGGAGCCGAAACGAGGTTGTCACGCCATCTGCCCACAGGTGTTCCTCGATGACACCTCTAGGTCGACGCGGCACGATCTGCTCCATTCCGGGATGTGATCACGGATGCGACCATCGCTAAGGCGATTCTGACGATCGGCGATCGGCCTTGTCTCATCTCGACGGGATTGGCAGCAGCGAAACGCCGGCGGCTGAGCGGCGCGGTCCCGAGCGGCGTCGGGGCGCTGCGGAGAGCTTGGGAAGACGTCGGGCGTCCAGTGCGGCGCGAAGTCGTCCGGGCTCGAAGCGCAGCTCCCCACGCTTCCCGTCGCCAACGCGAACGGCGCCCAGCTCCCGCGCGTGATCGCGGACCCACTCCTCGCTGACGTCGAGCCACGCGGCCACGCGGGCTGTGCTCCAGAACTGCGATGGGGCTGGACCACGCTGCGACAGCAGCTCGGCGGTTCGGGTCGCGATCGCCTCGATGTCCTCGGGCGACAGGCTCACGAGCGAGTGCCGGCGATCGGCGTGCGTTGAGATGAACGGTTGTGGCACATCGGTCAGGCGCGTGACGTTCACGTGCTGACAGCTCGTCACAGAACGGGGCCGAGTGTGCGAGCGACTTTTCGGGCACCACGCGCTGCTGAGTGAATGACATTCTTGGGCCTCCGCCCTGGTCGGTGGGCTCCCGCGAGTCGGCGGGGGATGCGTCCCAGCCACGCACATGCGCAGCGTGTGCGAAGCTCGGGACGCGCCGCCCGCAGACCAGCGGTCGATGTCGGGTAACGCGCGGCACTTCGACCGCCGGGGCCGCCGTCTCATGTGGGATCCGTGTCACCGAAGACGACCGTCAGGACGCCTGCCGCGCAAGCGCAGCAGCTGGCGCTGAGCTTCAGCGACATCGACACTACCGGCACGGTGGCGACGGAGGAAACGCGCAAGTCCCGCCGCGCCCACGATCCAAACGCCCGAACTCAGTCGAGGCTTAAGAGCACGGTTCGCGACGCACAGGACCGGGACAACGGGTGCACCGAGTGCGTTGGCCGCCCACACTGCGTGAGAGCGAGCCTGGGCGATCTCACTCTTTCCGGACCGGGTCAGCTTCACCTCGATGGTGAAGATGCCCTGCAGCCCCGCGACGACGTGGTCGACGTTTCCGCCGCTGGACTTGACGATGTCGTGCTCGACGATCCATCCGCGGCGCTGCAGCTG
>JBAUGM010000005.1:0-4001 GCA_049679725.1 Tepidisphaeraceae bacterium | reverse complement strand
GCGCCGAGCGCCGCGCGTGCGCATCGTGCTCGGCCTTGGCGCGGATCAGCATCCCGTCGACCAGCGCCTGGCCCTCGGCCATCCGCTCCGCATCGTCGACGGTGCGCGCCGACAGCATCTGGGGCATCGAGCGCTCCGCGCGCGTCGGCCCGCCCCCGCATCCCCACGCGATCAAGAGCAGGAACAGCGGCGTACTTAACCGGTAAAGAAGCCGTGCAGCGCGTTTCATCGTCGATGCTCCCTTGAATCTCGTCCGGGTGCTGAATCCGCTGCGCGAAACGGTAGCATGGTTTTCATGATCCGCCACATCTATCGCGGCGCCGTTGCGTTCGTCGCATGCCTCGTTGCAATCGCGTCGTCTTCACGCGCGCAGAACGCGTCGTCGTCGCCCTCGTCGTCGTCGTCGAAGAAGCCCAACGTCCTGTTCATCGCCATCGACGACCTGCGGCCACAACTCGCCTGTTACGGCGAATCCCAGATGAAAACCCCGAACATCGACGCGCTGGCCAGGACGGGCCTCATCTTCAACCGCGCCTACTGCCAGCAGGCGGTGTGCAGCCCGTCGCGCATCTCGCTCCTCACAGGGCGCCGGCCGGACACGACGAAGATCTACGACCTCCAGACGCACAACCGCAAGACGATGCCCGATGTCGTCACGCTGCCGCAGCACTTCAAGAACAACGGCTACCACAGCCAGGGCTTCGGCAAGATCTTCCACGGCGGGCTGGACGACGAGCCGTCGTGGTCGGTCCCGCACACGCCCAACCGCGCACCGCAATACTGCAGCCCGGAGATCCTCGCCGCGGTGAAGAAGAAGGGGGCCGAAGGCTGGGAACAGGGCGGGCGGAACAAGGGCCCTGCGTGGGAGATCGCCGAGTGCGAAGACAACGCGCTGTGCGACGGCTGGGTGACCGACCGAGCGATCGAAGCGCTGCGGCAAGCGAAGGACAAGCCGTTCTTCCTCGCGGTGGGGCTCGAGAAGCCGCACCTGCCGTTCGTCGCGCCGAAGAAATACTTCGACCTGTACCCGCCGGAGTCGATCAAGCTTCCGCCGGACATGAAAGCGCCGGACGGCGCGCCGCAGTTGGCGTTGACCAACTACGCCGAGCTGCGCGCCTACGACGGCGTGCCGAAGGGGCGTGAGCCATTCAGCGACGAGTTCGCGAAGAACCTGATCCGCGGCTACTACGCCGCCGTGAGTTACGCCGACGCGCAGGTGGGGCGGTTGCTGGAGGCGCTGGACGAACTGGAGCTGCGCGACAACACGATCATCATCCTCTGGGGTGATCACGGGTATCAGCTCGGCGAGCAGAACCTGTGGTGCAAGCACACGAACTTCGAGAACTCGACGCGCGCGGCGCTGATCCTGTCCACGCCCGATCAGCCGTACCCCGGCGTGAAGACCGAAGCGCTGGTCGAGCTGGTCGACGTCTACCCGACCCTCTGCCGTTACGCGGGGTTGAAGGAGCCCGATGGGCTGGAGGGCAAGAGCCTCAAGCCGCTGGTGGACGCGCCGTCGCGCCCGTGGAAGCCCGCCGCGTTCAGCCAGTACCCGCGGCCGGACAAGCAGGTGATGGGCTACTCGATCCGCACGGATGGCCACCGCTACACGGAGTGGCGCACGGGATGGGAGACGCCGCAGACGGCCAAGGTCGTCGCGCGCGAGCTGTACGATCACGCCACCGACGCGCGCGAAACCGTGAACATCGCCGAGCGTGCGGATCAGGCGGAGGTCGTGAAATCGCTGGCGGAGCAGCTCAAGGCGGGATGGAAGCCGTTGCAGAAATAGCGCGTCGCGCGTGAAGCGTAGGACCACGTCATTCCGAAGGAGCCTGGGCGACTGAGGAATCTCGGGTTAGAGAGTAGCTCTTGAGCCCGAGATCCCTCGGTCGCTTCGGCTCCCTCGGGATGACGTGAGCCAGGAGGCATCGACCATGAGGTTCATCGCAGCCGTTCTTATCACTGCCGTTTTTGCAGGTGGCCCTGCGCCCGCCCAGACAACGCAATCCGCGAAGCCCAAGCCGATGAACGTCCTCTTCATCGCCGTCGACGACCTGCGGCCGCAACTCGGCTGCTACGGGCAGGCGCAGATGAAAACGCCCAACCTCGACGCGCTGGCGGCCAGCGGATTGCTCTTCAACCGCGCGTATTGCCAGCAGGCGGTGTGCAGCCCGTCGCGCACTTCGCTGCTCACCGGGCGCCGGCCGGACACGACCAGGGTGTACGACCTTGAGACGCACTTCCGCACGACGATTCCCGACGTGATCACGCTGCCGCAGCACTTCAAGAACGGCGGCTACCACACGCAGGGCTTCGGCAAGATCTACCACGGCAGCCTGGACGACGAGCGATCGTGGTCCGTCCCGCACACGCCGGTGCCAGGCCCCGCGTACGCGGATCCGAAGACCCTCGCCGAGATCAAGGCCAAGCGCGAGGCGCTGCGCGATCAGGATCTGAAGCCGCGCCGGCAGAACCGGTTGATCAAGGGCCCGCCGTGGGAGTCGGCGGAGGTGTCGGATGACGACAAGCTGCCCGACGGAAAGACCGCCAGCTCGGCGATCAAGGCGCTGCGCGAGGTGAAGGACAAGCCGTTCTTCCTCGCCGTCGGGTTCGTCAAGCCGCACTTGCCGTTCGTCGCGCCGAAGAAGTACTTCGACCTCTACCCGCCCGCCGAGCAGATCGCGCTGCCGAAGGACGATGCGCGCCCGCAGGGCGCGCCGGACATCGCGTTCACCGACTTCGGCGAGCTCCGCGGTTACGTCGGCGTGCCCAAGGACGGGCCCGTCCCCGAGCAGCAGGCGCGCGAGCTGATCCGCGCCTACTACGCCGCGACCAGCTACATGGATGCGCAGGTCGGCCGATTGCTCGCGGAGCTCGACGCACTCGGTCTGCGCGACAACACGATCATCATCCTCTGGGGCGACCACGGCTGGCACCTCGGCGAGCAGGGCCAGTGGTGCAAGCACACGAACTTCGAGAACGCCACCCGCGCCGCGATGATGATCGCCGTTCCCGGCAAGGTGAGCGGTGTGAAGAGGGGCGCGAAGACCGATGCGCTCGTCGAGTTCGTCGACATCTACCCCACGCTCTGCGAGCTGGCCGGCCTCTCGCTCCCCGCCGGCCTCGAAGGCACGAGCTTCGTCTCGCTCCTCGCCGACCCATCGCGCGCGTGGAAGCCCGCCGCCTTCAGCCAATACCCGCGGCGCGGGAACGTGATGGGCTACTCGATGCGCACCGACCGCTACCGCTACACCGAGTGGCAGGGCGAGGGCGGCAAGCCGGTGGCGACGGAGCTCTACGACCACCAGACCGACCCCGCCGAGACGACCAACATCGCGGCGCAGGCGGATCAGGCGGAGGTGGTGAAGAAGCTTGCTGAGCAGCTTAGCGCCGGGTGGAAGAGCGCCGCGCCCCGGTGACAGGATTGACTCCCGCGGTCGGGACAGCGTCATTCGTCGGGGCGAAATGGGACGTGACTCTGAGGTGACACCCTTCATGCCCGGGCCGAGAACGAGGATGAATAATCGCGTGGAGGCCCCCCGCGCGCGGGTATAATTCAGCCATGAGTGAAGCCCGAGACGAAGCCCGGACTTTTCTAACCCGCCTCCTTAGCCTTTTGGACGCCGACCCGTTCGAGCCGTTCGACATCCGAACGTCCGACGGCCGTGCGTACATGGTGGACGCGCGCCAGTTCCTCGCGCGGAGCCGGGAGGGCGACATCGTCACGTACTTCACGCCCGAGGATGACCGGGAAGTGAAGATCCGCGTGTCGCAGATCGTCTCGCTGGAGGTCGCCAACCGACCCGCCGCGTAGGCGCGCAGAATATTTCCTGGAACCCGAGGCCCGGCGCTGATACCGCCGGGCCTTTCCCCAGCGCCTTTCGAGTACAGGCAACCGTCGACGTTCGAAATCACCCTCACCCCGCCCGAGAGGGGGCAAGAGCGCGCGGGAAGCTGTCGCTTCCGCTTGCGGCTTCGCGGAGGAACAGCCTCTGATCCGC
>JBAUGM010000004.1:0-2981 GCA_049679725.1 Tepidisphaeraceae bacterium | reverse complement strand
AGAAACCCGCCGCAAGCGGCGGCGCTTCACGGGCGCGAACGAAAGAAAGACACCCGGACGATCGCTCGTCCGGGTGTCCGGGTTGATTGCCTTGTCATGACCCGTCAGTCTTACGTCGCGTCCGACGACGCCTGGGCCAACTGCTTCTCTTCCTTCTTCTCGCTCACCAGCGACTCGAAGTAGAGGTGCTTGTTGCCTTCGCCCTCGTCCTTGACCGTGATCTTGATCAGGTCTTTGCCCTTGAAGTTGCCGCGGAGGATTTCCTCGCTCAGCGGGTCTTCCACGTGCTGCTCGATCGCGCGACGCAGCGGGCGGGCGCCGAAGTCGGCGTTGGTGCCCTTGTCGATCAGGAACTCCTTCGCGTCCTCCGTGATTTCGATCCGCAGGCCGTGATCGACGAGTCGCTTGGTCACCTTCTTGAGCTCGAACTCGACGATCGCCTCGAGCTGCGTGCGGCCGAGCGGGCGGAACACGATCACGTCGTCCAGACGACCGATGAACTCCGGCCGGAAGTAGCGCTCGAGCTCCTTCATGACCGTGTCCTTGATCTGCTGGTAGTTCCGCTCTTCGGCGACGCCCTTGGCCGTCGGGCGCAGGCCGAACTGCGGGCCGCCGCCCTTGATCAGGTCCGAGCCGATGTTGCTCGTCATGATCATGACGACGTTCCGGAAATCGACGTGACGCCCGAAGCTGTCGGTCAACCGGCCTTCCTCCATGATCTGGAGGAGCATGTTGAACACGTCCGGGTGCGCCTTCTCGACTTCGTCGAGCAGCACGACCGAGTAGGGCCGCCGGCGGATGCGTTCGGTGAGCTGGCCGCCTTCCTCGTAACCGACGTAGCCCGGAGGCGCGCCGATCAGTCGGGAGACGTTGTGCTTCTCCATGTACTCGCTCATGTCGATCTGCACGAGCGCGTCCTCGTCGCCGAACATGAACTCCGCCAGCGCCTTGCTCAGCAGCGTCTTGCCGACGCCAGATGGGCCAAGGAACAGGAAGCTGCCCATCGGGCGGTGCGGGTCCTTCAGGCCGCTGCGCGCCCGGCGGATCGTCTTGCTGATCGCCTTGATCGCCTCGTCCTGCGACACCACGCGCTTGTGCAGCTCGTTCTCCAGCTCCAGCAGCCGCTGGGCTTCTTCCTTCTCCAGACGCGTGAGCGGCACGCCGGTCATCTTGGAGATGACCTCGGCGATGACCTCCTCGTCAACGACGCCGTCGATCTCCTTGGCCTTCTCGCGCCACTGCCGCTGCATGTCTTCCTTCTTCGCACGCAGCGCCTCGGCCTGGTCGCGCAGCTTGGCGGCCTCTTCGTACTCGGCATTCTTGACGGCTTCGTCCTTCTGGATGCTCAGCCGCTCGATCTGCTCTTCCAGCTCCGCCAGGTTCGGCGGCTTGGTCATGCTGCGGAGGCGGATGCGGGCGCCCGCTTCGTCCAGCACGTCGATCGCCTTGTCCGGCAGGCAGCGCCCGGTGATGTAGCGGTCGCTCATCTCGACGGCCGACACGAGGGCGGCGTCGAGGATCTGCACGCGGTGGTGCGCCTCGTAGCGATCGCGCAACCCTTTGAGGATCTCGATCGCGTCTTCCTTGCTCGGCGGGTCCACCGTGATCGGCTGGAACCGACGCGCCAGGGCCGCGTCCTTCTCGATGTACTTGCGGTACTCGTCGAACGTCGTCGCGCCAATGCACTGGATCTCGCCGCGCGAGAGCGCGGGCTTGAGCACGTTGCTCGCGTCGATCGCGCCTTCGGCGCCGCCCGCGCCGACCAGTGTGTGCAGCTCATCGATGAACAGGATGACGTTCTTCGCCCGGCGGACCTCGTTCATGACCGCCTTGATGCGCTCTTCGAACTGCCCGCGGTACTTCGTGCCCGCCACCATCATCGCCAGGTCGAGCACGACGATGCGGCGGTCGTGCAGGATCTCCGGCACGGTGTTGGAGATCACCATCTGCGCCAGCCCCTCGACGATGGCCGTCTTACCGACGCCCGCCTCGCCGAGCAGAACCGGGTTGTTCTTCTGACGACGGCAGAGGATCTGGATGACGCGCTCGATCTCGTTCTTGCGCCCGATGACGGGGTCTAGCTGCCCCTCCTTCGCCAGTTCCGTAAGATCACGGCCAAACGAGTCCAGAGCCGGAGTCTTACTTTTGCCCTTGGTGCCTTGCTTTTCTTGTGCTTGGGGTTCTTCGCTTTCCACGCCAGCTCCCAGAAGATTTAAGACCTCTTCGCGAACCTCTTCCAACTTCAAGCCGAGATTCATGAGCACTTGCGCCGCCACGCCGTCGTGCTCGCGGAGGAGGCCGAGCAACAGGTGTTCCGTCCCCACGTAGTTGTGGTTCAGGTTGCGGGCTTCCTCGATGGCGTACTCGATCACCTTCTTCGCGCGGGGCGTCTGCGGGAGCTTCCCCATGGTCACCATGTCGGGGCCGCTCTTCACGAGCTTCTCGACCTCGAGGCGTACCTTGCGGAGGTCCACGTCGAGGTTCTTGAGCACGTTCGCGCCGACGCCGCTGCCTTCCTTCACCAGCCCCAGCAGGATGTGCTCGGTGCCGATGTATTCGTGGTTGAAGCGCTGGGCTTCCTGGTTGGCCAGCGCCATGACTTTGCGGGCTCGGTCCGTGAAACGTTCAAACATGTCCATTCTCCTACTGGCCGGCGCGTCGCGCGGGTCGCGTGTCGCACCGGCCCCTCAGCAAAACCTGTCGTGCACCCTGAACAAGCCACGAAGTAGTACGCCGTGGGCTCGCAAAAGTGCAGTCGATTGTAGACCGGTCCGGGTCCATATCAAGCAACGGCGCGGCCCCGGAGCGGGTTGCGGCGGGTTTGCGGCCCGGGTCGTCTTAACCGGTCGTTATCGGACAAGGTGGGGGTGAGACGTGAGCGATGAAGAGGCTGGTTGACGCACGCGCACACGCGCGCACGCGCCCCCACGCCGGTGTCTGAGCTGTAAGCGAAGACCCGGATCTTGCGCGCGGGCGAATCC
>JBAUGM010000003.1:0-5656 GCA_049679725.1 Tepidisphaeraceae bacterium | reverse complement strand
GCTTTTGGAAATGACAGGCAACGCATGAAGGTTACGGTTCTCTACGGCGGTCCCAGCGCGGAACGCGAAGTCTCACTCGTCAGCGGCAAGGCCGTCATCGAGGGGCTGCGTTTGATGGGCCACGACGTGTTCCCCAGCGACGTCTCCCCCACCGATCTCTCCGGACTCGACAAGCCGGCCGACGTGATCTTCCCCGTCCTGCACGGCGAGTTCGGCGAATCGGGTGAGCTACAGGAGATCCTTGAGCAGCGCAAGCTCCCGTTCGTCGGCAGCGGGTCGAAGGCGTCGCGGATCGGGATCGATAAGGCGGCGACGAAACGCGTGTGGGAGGCAGAAGGTCTGCCTACTCCCTCCTACCAGGTGGCATCGTTAGGCCAAGGCTCCAAACGGCAAATCTCGCCGCCGTGCGTCGTGAAAGCCTTGGGCTCCGGCAGTTCGATCGACGTGGTGATCTGCAAAACCGAAGAGCAGTTTCGCAAAGCCTTTGCTGAGATCCTCGAGAAACACGGCACCGTGCTCGTCGAGCAGTACATCAAGGGCCCTGAGCTGACCGTCGGCCTGCTGGAAGAGCAGCCGCTCGCACCAATCCGCATCGTCCCCAAGAACGAGTTCTTCGACTACGAGGCGAAGTACAAGTCCAAGGAGACCGAGCACCGCTTCGACACCGGCCTGTCGGTCGACGTGATCGCCCGCTGCCAAGCCTTGGCCAAGAAGGCGAACGACGTCGTCGGGGCGCGCGACCTCGCCCGCATCGACATCATGATCGACGGCACGACCCTTCAGCCCTACCTGCTCGAGATCAACACCCTGCCCGGCTTCACCCCCGTCAGCCTGCTCCCCGAGGCGGCAAAACACGCCGGGATCGAGTTCGGTCCGCTCGTGGATCGGCTGGTTAGACGCGCCCACGCTCGCGGGGCGACCTGATTTGCCATCATTCGATGTTCGGTGTTCGATGTTGGATGTTCGATGTTTCGCTTTTCGTGCAAGGATGAACATCGAACATCCAACATCGAACATCCAACACCGAATGAATGGCCGCAACGGTGTTATGCAAACTCCCCCAACCGCCCGATAATCACTCTATGCGGCCGCGCATGCTCACACGCGCGGAACGCGGAGGGTGTGTACTCGCATGGCCAAGTCGACGACGAAAAAGGTCAAGCCGATCAAGGTCCGCAAGCCCATGGACCCGGAAACGAAGCGCAAGCTCCGCCGGATCGGCACGCACCTGAGCGCCGTCATCCTGCTCGTCGCGTCATGCACGGTCGGGCTCTACTACATGCGGCGTCACGTCGAGCAGAAGCTCGCGTATCCAGCCCAGCCGCCGAAGGTCGTGCTGAAGAACCGTCCCGCCTGGATGACCGACTTGCTCGCCAGGCAGATCGCCAAGGTCGCACAGCCGCTGGCGAGCCATTCGTCGTTCGACAAGCAGATGCTCGAGGACACGTACCGCGTGCTGAAGGCAAACCCGTGGATCAAGGAGATCCGCAGCGTCCGCCGGGCGTACGGAAAGAAGCCGGGCGACACGCTGGAGATCGACTGCGACTACCGCGCGCCGATCGCGCTGGTTCATTGGGGTGACTACTACTGGCTGGTGGACGGCGAAGGCGTGAAACTGCCGGAGGCGTTCAGTTGGCAGCAGGTGCCGCGGATCGTCGTCGGCGCGGATAAGCGGGTGAACATCCGCATCGTCGAGGGCATTACGCAGGCGCCGCCGGAACCGGGCAGGAAGTGGACCGGCCCCGATCTGGCCGCCGCGCTGGAGATGGTGAAGACGCTCTACGGGTTGCCCTACGCCGAGGAGATCGCAAAAGTCGACGTGCACAACTTCGCCGGCCGGCGCGATCCGAAGGAGGCGCAGATCGTCCTGATCACGAAGTACAGCAGCGAGGTGCGCTGGGGCCAGCCGATCAGCGCGGAAGATTTCTTTACCGAAGAGTCGCCGGCGACGAAGCTGGCGTTCATGAAGCAGATCCACGAGGAGTACAAGCGGGTGGACGGGAACCACCGCTGGATCGATATCCGCTTCGGCCAGCCGACCTACCCGAGCGGCGACGGGCCGACCGCCGTCGTCGGGCCATGAGCGATGCGCCTCCCATTTCCGCCGCCGCCCCACTGCCCGCCCATCGCTCCCCCGCCGCGCCGCTGTTTCTCTGGTTGGTTATTCAACTCATCGCGTTAGCGCTCGCAGCCCTGCGCGTGCCGCTGTCGGCGCGGTTCCCGCTGCCGGGCGAGCAGTTCGCCATTCACATCATGATCGTCGTGCAGGTCACGGCGGCGGCGCTGCTGTTTCCGCTCCTGCTGCGCGATGCGACGACGACGCTGATGGTCATTCTTACGACCGTCCCGTTCCTTCAACTCGCAGCGTACCTGTCGTCCGTCTCGCTCAGCCGGGCGGGGTTGGCCGGGGGATACGTTGCCTGCTGGATCGCGACGCTCGCCCTCTCACGCGCGATGTTGCGGACGCGCCAGGCGGAAATGCTCGGCGTCGCTTTGGCGCTCGCGTGGTCGGTGGGCGGCGCGGTGATCTGGTACGTGAACGCCGAATCGCGCGAGCCGGCACGGATCGACTGGTCCCACAATGGCCTCTTCGGCCCCATCCTTGGTGGTATCGCGCAGATCGCAGCACCAACGGCAGTCGCCGGGCCCTGGATCGTCGCGATCGCGCTGTCGCTCGTCAGCGGCGCGCTGTCCTTCCTGATCCCTCAGCGCGAAACGCACGTTGTGGGACGAAGTGGAAATTCCCGCGAGGTCGTCTAGTCTGGCACGCGGCTTCGCGACAGCTTTTCAACTGCCTTATCCCCCAAACTTCGGCAATCGTTGCGCGATTCACGCATCTGCGGCGCGATGTTCGGCATTTGTCCGCGCCAAACTTTAGATTTTCTTTCCGGACGTCATTTGGTGATTGCAACGGTGGATGGGAGTGGTTAAAAATCCCACATCGCCGAGGAAAAGACGAGCCAAGTGGAGCGAAAAACCAATTGCGACACCTGGTCCTCTACGGGGAATACGAGCTTACGATCGACGACAAGAACCGGATGCTCGTCCCGTCCGAAGTCCGACGTTCGATCGACCCGGAACGCGACGGCGAAGCGTTCTTTATGGTCGTCGGCGTCAATCGCGTCCCGTGGCTGTATCCGGAACGCGGGTACGAACAACTTATCGCACGAAGCCCGGCCGAGCTGACGCCTGAGGAAGATTCCCTGGCATTCGACCAAATGAACTTCGCGATGGCCAGCCGGTTGGAGTGGGACAAGCAAGGGAGAATCCTGATCCCCGACAAGACGCTGAAGCGGACCGGCCTGTCGAAGGATGTCACGCTGATCGGTGTCAGGGATCACCTGCAACTGTGGAACCGGACGGACTGGGAGGCCCGCCGGGAAGCATTGCTGGCCAGGAGTTCGGAGATCGCCTTACGGGCGAAACAAATCAGGGCGCCGCACGGCGGATAACCGGGCGGCGAAGCGAGCGAGAGACACGTCCAGGGAAGGATGCGGTCTCATTCGAAGTGAAAAACTGAATAGTTCAGCCGCCATGACCGAAACGCAAGCGATGCGCCGGCGCCACGGAAGGTCCGCGCGCCTCGACCACGCGGTGGCAAGGATGCTTGATGTTCGCGGAAGGTCGTTTCGGAATGTGGTTACCCGCGGAGGCGGGTCTCGTGGCGGCGACCATGCGCGTGCCGTAGTGAGCGGAGCGGGTTGTGATGCTCCCGAGCACGCAGGATGACCCCGGCGGATCGACCGCCGGTCGGGCTGAAGCCGGGCGATGGATCGCCTCGCTCCAACCGGACCGGTGGTCGGCCGGCGGAGAAATGGAACATGCCCCGTCTCTCGGTTGTGGGAAGATTGGGCAAGGCACAGCCGCCCGTTTAAAACTGCGGCGGCTGTGCTGTATCGAACGTGATACTGCGTGGAGTCGTCTTACGGATGGGGCCCTCGCCTGGGATCGAGGGGGCAGGATGCCCGACTCTGCCGTATCGCTTTAGTCTGCACCGATGTGAGCCGGATTGCAAGCAGCCCAAGGGGATGACCACCAAGCGGCTGTGTTTGATGTCAAGCGGCATCGGAACGTGCCAGATCGAGCTTGTCCTTGGCGACGTCGATGCCGTCTTGATCAGAGGTGAATGGCCCGCCCGTCCGCGACGCCGGCGGCTTCCATGACGGCTTCGCTGAGCGTCGGGTGCGGGTGCATCGCTTCGATGATCTCGTCTTCGGTGGCTTCGAGCTTCCGCGCGAGCACGAGTTCTGCCAGCAGTTCCGTGACGTTTTCCCCGATCATGTGGACGCCGAGGAGTTCGCCGTACTGCTTGTCGAAGATGAGCTTCACGAATCCGTCCGTCTCCCCCGCCGCCAGCGCGCGGCCGCTTGCGCTGAACGGGAACTTGCCGATCTTCAACTCCCGACCGCCCTCGCGCGCTCGCTTCTCGCTCATCCCCATGCTCGCAACCTGCGGGTGCGTGTACGTGCAGCCGGGGATGTTGCGGTAGTCGATCGTGTGTTGCGTGACGCCGACGATGCGCTCGACGCAGTTCACCGCTTCGTGGTGCGCGACGTGTGCGAGGTCCGGATGGCGATAACCACCCATCGCATCCTGCTCTTCCCAGTGCAGGCTGACGCAATCCCCGACGGCCCAGACGTTCTCCAGGTTCGTGGCGTACGTCGGCGTGACCTTCACGCGGTTCTTGAACAGTTCCAGCTTCGCGTCGGGCGCGGCCAATCCCTCGACGTTGCCCGTCACGCCCACGGCAACGAGCACGACATCGGCCTCGATCGTGGACGCGTTCGCGCCCGACAGCGTGAGCTTCACGCCGTTCGCCGTCTTCTCGATCTTGTCCGTCTTCGTCTTCGTGAAGGCCTTGATGCCGCGCTTGGCAAAGACGCGCTCGAGCATGATCGAGACGTCGTCGTCCTCGTTGGGCAGGAGGTGGTCGAGCATTTCGACGATCGTCACCTCGGTGCCGATCGCGTTGTAGAAGTCGGCGAACTCGCACCCGATGGCGCCCGCGCCGATGATGGCCATGCGCCTGGGCTGGGCCGGGAGGATCATCGCCTCGCGCGAGGTGATGATCTGCTTGCCGTCGAACTTCGCGAACGGCAGTTCCGTCGCCCGCGCCCCGGTCGCGATGATGACGTGCTCGGCCGTCACTTCTTTGGCGCCGTCCTTGCCGGTGATCTTCACCTTGTGCGGGGCGAGGAGCTGGCCGGCGCCGAACTCGCTCTTGACCTCGTATTTCTTGAACAGGTGGGCGATGCCTTTGCTCAGCTTGTCTGCGATGGCGCGGCTGCGCGAGATGAGCTTGGCGAAGTCGACCTTCACCTCGCCCGTGAACGTCACGCCGTGGGCGGCGGCGTCGTGGCGCAGCTTGCGGATGAACGCGCCGTCCTCGAGCAGCGCCTTGGTCGGGATGCAGCCCCAGTTGAGGCACGTGCCGCCGAGGTTTTCCTTCTCGATGCAGAGGGTGCGCTGCTTGAGCTGCCCGGCGCGGATGGCGGCGGCGTAACCAGCGGGACCCCCACCGATCACGACGATGTCATACTGATAGTTGCCGGACCTCTTCGCCGGGGCGGGCGCCGCTTGCGGCTTAGCGGGCGCGGGCGCGGAGGTCGGCGCGGGCGTCTGCTTCGCGGCGGGCGCGGGCGTCGCTTGCGCCATC
>JBAUGM010000002.1:0-7417 GCA_049679725.1 Tepidisphaeraceae bacterium | reverse complement strand
CGATTCGCCCGTGTCAGAAGCGCGCGCACGACGAATCGTGTCCCGATCGCGCGATTGACCGATCACGCCGGTGTCTGAGCCGGTAGGCGAAGACCCGGATGGAGCTTCGGCGCGGAGATCCGGGTCTTCGCTTGCAGCTCAGACACCGGCGTGTGCGCGGTCGTTGACCTCCGTTGACGCGGGTTGACCCAATGTTCCGAAATGTTCCCTCACGCGCGAATTGGCAAAACGAACCCATTTTGATCGCCGCGCGGCGTTACCGATTGATTGGCAATGGTTTACATCGCATCTTTGCGCGCAGTTCGCGACCGAGCACGGCGCGCGGGGTTCACAGCGCCGGCTCTTCCAACGGGACCGGGCAGACGTCCTTTCTTCGACAGCTCGCGCACTGGTGGCCTTCCCACAGGGCGTTGAACTGTTCGAGGACGCCGTCGATCAGGGCGGGGGATTCGGTCCAGATGCCCAGCTCGAAGTTGCGCTTGCCGTCGGCTTTGGCGCCGAGGCCCGCGCCGGTGAGGTTGGCGCTGCCGAGGTACATCGCGCGGCAGTCGACGACGACCGCCTTCGCGTGCAGGCGCGGGCAGCGACGAATCGTGAGGCCGCGCGGGAGGTCCTTCTTCAGCTCCCGCAGCGCGGGGGCACTGGGGGTGCCGGCGTGGAGGAGGCGGATCTCGACGCCGCGCGCGGCGAGGCGGCGGAGCACTTCGATGATCGACGGCGCGCGGCGCGTCGTCGGCTCGGGAACGAGCATCGCTTTGAAGTCGGCGGTGGCGATGTCGAGGCTGGTCTTTGCGGTCGCGATGCCGTTGCGGACGACGCGGTGGAAGTGCTGGCCGTCGATGACGAGCTCGGCGGCGCCGCTCGCGTCGCGCGACGTCGACGTGAGCGAGCGGGAAGGTGTCAGTCGAATGGCCACGCGCTGTTCACTATCGGCGGGATGCGGGCTCATCCTCTCGCGGAATGGGCGGGGTGCAGTTTCTGCCCTTTTGTCTGTCGTGTCGCGACATCCACGACGAATCGGGGCGGACGCAACCGTTTGCTCCCTGCTGCACGTTGCTTTTCAGGTTGCCGTAAGGGGTTGGGAGAATTTTTCCGGTACGGGCATGACCTTTGTTCCTGAGAAATTTCGTCTGAGACGCGAGCCGATGCGAATCGGGCTCAGACGCACGACCCGCTCGGCTCGCGTTCAAATTTGCCCGCGCATTCCGGCCCACCCCATGCCCAAAACCCCGGGCCGGAACCCCATAGCCCGCGGCTGGCACCTCCCGGTGCCAGCCGTTTTTTGCGCCCCCACCCAGCAGGATTTGTCCGTGAACCTACAGAGGGTCGCGCGTGAAGCCCATCGCTTCATTCCAAGCGCGTCTAAAGAACTCCACGGTCTCGAAATCGAACCCAAGCCCGTCGTAGGTCCGCGCAGTCAGGTCGAAGATGCCTTGGAACACACCGGGGGCGCGCATGATCACGAGGAACAGAACGATGAATGCGAAGGTGCTGATCGGCGGCGACATCAGCTTGATGCGCGTCTCCTCCTTCATGAACGCGCCGACAATCTGAAACCCATCCAGCGGCGGGACCGGGATCAGGTTGATCACCGCCGCGATCATCTGAAGCTGGGCCATCGTCGCCAGGAAGATGTAACCGAGTGGCCAGGAGTCGGGATCGCTCGCGTCCACCGTGATCCACCCCACCACCGGATGGAACGGCAGCGAGAGGAGCAAGAACAGGATGAAGTTCATCACCGGCCCCGCGGCGCTGACGGCGGCGTCCCAGTAGCGGTTGCGCAGCAGGTCGCGGTTCACGTACGTCACCCCGCCCGGCAGCGGGACCCCGCCGATCGCGAGGAAGATGAGCGGCAGGATGATGCTGCCGAACGGGTCGACGTACTGCAGCGGGTTGAGCGTGAGGCCGCCGCGCTCCTTGATCGTGTAATCGCCGCCCCAGTAGGCGACGAGGCCGTGCGCGAACTCGTGCAGCACGACCGACATGATCCACCCGATGAGGATGGCCCACGTCAACGGCGCGCTCAGATCGATGGCACTCAGAATCACGGGAGGCAGGGTAACGGGGAGGGGTTGTGGTTTGTAGTTGGAGGTTTGTCGTTGGAGGTTGGAGGAACTGGAACCTCAAACTTCAAACCACAAACCCCCAACAACATCCCGGTTTTACTTGCGCATTCACCCCTCTTATCCTTCGTGCAGCATGATCGTGCTGATCGATAACTACGACTCGTTCACCTACAACCTCGTCCAGAAGCTGGGCGAGGTGTCTCCCGGCGTGGAGATGCGCGTCTTCCGCAACGACAAGGTGACCGTCGCGCAGGTTGAGGACCTGAAGCCGACCCACATCGTCATCTCCCCCGGCCCCTGCACGCCGAAGGAGGGCGGCATCAGCAACGACGTGATCAAGCACTTCGCCCCCAAGCTCCCCGTGCTCGGCGTGTGCCTCGGCCACCAGTGCATCGGCTTCAACTACGGCGCGATCGTCGAGCGCGCCGCGCGCCTCATGCACGGCAAGACCGACCAGATCCACCACGACGGGAAGACGATCTACGCCGGCATGCCCAACCCCTTCACCGCTACGCGCTACCACAGCCTGATCATCCGCAACGGCACCCTGCCGCCGGAGTTCGAAGTGAGCAGTTGGACGGATCAGGACGAGATCATGGGGGTGCGTCACAAGACGTGGCCTCTCGAGGGGGTGCAGTATCATCCCGAGAGTTTCCTCACCGAGCAGGGGGAGAAGCTGCTGGGGAACTTTTTGAAGAAGTGATGGCGCATGCGCGTGTGTTGCGCAAAGGCGAACACCGGGCAAGCCCGGTGGCTAAATGTTAGAGTCGCGACACGTTCTGCACATTTAGCCGCCTCGCTTGCGAGGCGTTTCTATCAAACACAAGGAGTCGTCATGCTCCTGGGTTTCCACACGATCATTTCCAACCGCGGATTCTGGCTCCCCAACGATCCCCGCGGATCGTGGTCGGACTTCGTTTGGGCGTGGGAGCTTTTTCGCTACGGTCCCGCGACAAAGGTCCAGACGCGCGAGTCGGTCGCGCATGTGGCGCATGATCGCGCCTTGCGACTCGCCGCGAAGTCGGCGCTGAAGTACCCACCGGTTATCTTCGATGATGAGCAGATCGCCATCGTCGCAGACGGGTTCGCTCAAGCCGCACGGGAAGGGGGATACGCCATCCACGCTGCCGCCTTTCTTCGGGACCGCAACCACCTCGTTCTCGGTCCGCAGGAGCGACCCATCGGGCAGATCGTTGGGCATCTCAAGTCGAAAGCGTCCATGGCGCTGCGTCGCGCGGGTCGTCATCCGTACGAGCAGTACGCGGACGAACGGGATCGTGTCCCGACGTGTTGGGCGGAGGATTACTGGAAGGTCTACATCTATACCGAAGAGCACATGCGCAAGGCGGTGCGGTACGTCGAGAACAATCCGATCAAGGAGGGACGAGCCAGGCAGCACTGGCCTTTCGTGCAGTTGCTTTGGTTCTGAAACCCCGCCTCGCAAGCGAGGCGGCTAATTCAGCGCGGATGACACGTCCTTGAAGGTTGCCCCTACCGTCGCCGCGCGACGACAAGTACGATCCCGCTCCCAAACCACACGGAAGGACTTCATGGCAACGCGCAGCGGGTTTCCGATCGGGTTTCGTCGCGGATGGAGCGATTGGCAGAAGGGCGACCTCGCGCCGCTCGCGGCGTGGGCGAAGCAGGCGGGGTTCGAGGCGCTCGACCTGGGCCTGGTAACGGGCGAGGACATGAAGACGCTCACGAGCGCCGGCCTGCGCCTCGGCTCCGTCGACCTGCTCGACTTCGGCAACCTGATGCACGTCGACGCAGGCAAGCGCAAGGAGTTGCTCGCGCAGAACCTCGCCTACGTCAAGGAAGCGTCGGCTGCGGGGGCGAAGGTCTTCTTCACCGTCGTCATCGTCGGCGACCCGACGAAGCAGCGCGCCGACAACTACGCGCTGGCGATCGAGACGTACGGTCCGATCGCCCAGGCGTGCGCGAATGCCGGCGCGGCTCTCGCGGTGGAGGGCTGGCCGGGTGGGCCGCCCCACTTCGCGAACCTCGCCTGCACGCCCGAGACGGTGCGGAGCTTTTTGAAGGACGTCGGCCGCGGCGCGGGGCTGAACTACGACCCGTCGCACCTGATCCGCCTTGGCGTCGATCACGTGCGCTTTCTGAAGGAGTTCGTCGGCGACGTCAAGCACGTCCACGCGAAGGACACGGACGTGGACGCCGACGCGATGTACGAGTTCGGCACGCAGCCCGCGACCTTCGCCAAGCCGCACGGCTTCGGCGAGTGGACCTGGCGCTACACGATCCCCGGCCACGGCGTCGCACGCTGGAACGAGATCGCGGCGGTGCTGAAGAGCGCCGGCTACAACGGCGCGATCAGCGTCGAGCTCGAAGACGAGAACTTCAACGGCACCGAGGCGGGCGAGAAGGCGGCGCTGGTGCACTCGCTGAACTTCCTGAAGGGAGTGTAATCCGCCCGCGGCGCCGATCGAACTTACTTCACCTTCGGATAATACCGCACCCCTTCGATCGCCTCGAAATCCGCGTCCTGCGTCCATATGGTTGCATCTTGCGCGCGCGCGGTCGCGAGGATGATGCTGTCCGCAAGCGCGAGCTTCAGCTCGATTCCGAGCTGCGCAGCCGATACGGCAAGCTGAGAAGTAAGGTCGATCACCCGACCACGGCGCATCGCGGTGACGGCGATTAGCGCAGCTTCCTCGCCACGTTGCAGATTCATCCGCTTGAAGACTTCGGTGATCGAGATTGTGGGAACGATCAGTTCCGCAGCGTCGAGGATCGGCTTGGCGAAAACGTCTGCGTTGGGTCCATCGGCGAAGTACTCGAGCCAGCCGCTGGAGTCCACCAAATTCATACGCGGTCCCGATCGCGCGGGACGTCAGTCTTAATTCCCTTCGCGAAACCGCGCAACTTGCGGAGGTTCGTTACAGGCACGAGCCGGATCAGCCCACCGAGTTCGAAAACCTCCAACTTCTGACCCGGGCGGAGCTTCATCGCCTCCCGCACGGCACGGGGAATAACGACCTGATATTTCGGAGATACCGTTACCTGCATGTCTCGCTCCTTACAGGCGTATGACGATAGCCCGATCGATCGAGCGAAGCAACGTTTACTTCGGCTTCACCCATCGCCCCGCGCGCGCGCCCTCGTACATCGCCTCCATCACCGCGCTGCGGTACGCCGCCTCGCGGGCCGTCACCAGCGGGACGTCTTCCTTCCCGCCCACCGCATCGAGGAACAACTCGAACGCGTGCGGCCATGCATCCGGCAGATCGGTCCACGGCTGCTTGCCGTCGGCGCCTTCGACGCGCTGGCTTTGGAAGAAGAGCTTATCGTTGATGATCGCGGCGTGGCCTTCGGTGCCGCTGATGAGGTAGGAAACCGGGTTCGCGACGTCCGTCCATGCGGCGGCGAGGGTGCCGATGGCGCCGCTCGTGAAACGCATGAGCCCTTCGCCGGTCTCGTCGCAGTCGTCGTAACGGGCGGTGCCGGAGTCGATCTGCGCGGTGGCGGTTTCGACGTCGCCGAGGAGCCAGATGAGGATGTCCAGCGCGTGCGTGCCGAGGTCGCCGAACGCGCCGCAGCCGGCCTGTTTCGGGTCGGCCATCCAGCGCCACTCGGTGTCGAACCACCCGCCGAGCGATCCGGCGTGACAGTTGCTGCCCCGCGCCCGCGTCACCTTGCCGAAGCTGCCGGCGGCGAGGTGCTTGTGGATGAACTGCAACTCCGGCTTGCCGCGCGAGAAGTAGCCGGTCTGGAAGATCACGCCGGCGCGGCCGATGGCGCGCGCCATCTCGTACGCGTCGCGCGATCCCATGCCCAGCGGCTTCTCGACGAACAGGTGCTTCTTCGCCTCCGTCGCGGCCAGGACCAGCGGCGCGTGGCGGTCGGTCTCGGCGCAGATGATCGCACCGTCGACCTGCGCTTCGGTGTAGATCCTCCGCTCGTCGGCGATGAAGCGGGCGCCCAGCTCGTCGGCGCGCTTTCGCCCGCGCGCGTGGTCGTGGTCCCATACGATGCGCACCTTGTCCTGCGGACGGTTGGCGAGCATCTTGATGAAACCGGGCGTGTGAATGTGGGCGCAGCCGACGAGGGCGTATGAGGGCATGGTCGGGAATCCTTTCTGGACGCGGGATGATAACGCCGATTCCGTGATACCGCATGTTCAGGATGACAACGGCGCGACGGGATAGAATGCGATGAAGGAGAATCGATGAAAGCCATCCGCGTCCACGCCTTCGGCGGCCCCGAAGTGCTCAAGCTGGAAGAAGTCCCCGATCCGAAGCCCGGCCCGGGCCAGGTCGTCGTGCGCGTCCGCGCCGCCGGCGTGAACCCCGTCGAGACGTACATCCGCTCCGGCATCTACGGGCCGAAGGAGTTCCCCTACACGCCCGGCAGCGACGCGGCCGGGACGGTCGAGTCCGTCGGCTCGGGCGTCGCCGCCAAACCCGGGGATCGCGTCTTCGTCACCGGGGCGATCACGGGAACCTATGCGGAACGCGCGCTCTGCGATGCGCCCAAAGTCTTCCTGCTGCCGGAAAACCTCACCTTCCAACAAGGCGCGGCCATCGGCGTCCCTTACGGCACGGCATACCGCGCCCTCTTCACCCGCGGCGGCGCGAAAGCCGGTGAGACGGCGCTCGTTCACGGCGCATCCGGCGGCGTGGGAACCGCGTCCGTCCAACTCGCGCACGCGGCGGACCTCCACACGATCGGCACCGGCGGCACCGAGCGCGGCCGGCAACTCGTCAAAGAGCAGGGCGCCGAGCACGTGCTCGATCACACCGAGGCGAACTACCTCAAACAGCTCATGGACCTGACGCAAGGCCGCGGCGTTGACCTCATCCTGGAGATGCTCGCCAACGTGAATCTCGGCAAGGACCTCACCGTCCTCGCCAAGCGCGGCCGGGTCGTGGTGATCGGCAGCCGGGGCCCCGTCGAGATCAACGCGCGCGACACGATGAGCCGCGACGCCGACATCCGCGGGATGTCACTGGCGCACGCGACGGACGCCGAGCGCGTCACGATGTACACGATCATGTCCAAGCAGTTCGCGGCCGGCGCACTGAAGCCGATCATCGGCAAGGAGATCCCGCTGACCGAGGCGCCCAGGGCGCACGAAGAGGTGATGAAGAGCGGCTCGTACGGGAAGATCGTGTTGGTGCCGTAAACACCTGACTCCCTCTCACCGGTACTCCGGGGAGAGGGCGGGGGCGTCCCGTTGTGCAACTAAATAGGAACGCACGATTCTCGAACCGTTGTCATGCTGAGGTACTCCGAAGCATCTAGCCAATCCATCGGTGAAGCCAGATGCTTCGGAGTACCTCAGCATGACAACTGCTGATCGCGACGTTCGAGAATCGTGGACGGCTATTTAG
>JBAUGM010000001.1:0-1541 GCA_049679725.1 Tepidisphaeraceae bacterium | reverse complement strand
GGTTTCGTTCATTCAACTGCCATCGATGCGCTCGCGCGCGTGACGTTTACTTCGTCACTTCCCGGCGGTCGATGGTCGCCGCGGGGGCGGGGGTGTCCTTGTTGAGCCGCGGGGCCGGGGCGGCCTTGGGCGAGCTGGCGATCGACGGCGCGACGCCGCCGCGAATCGTCGTCGGGAGGATGATCACCTCGACGCGGCGGTTCTGCGCCTTGCCGCCCTCGCTCGCGTTGCTCGCCACCGGGCGCTGGTCGGCGTAACCGGTCACCGCGATGCGCTGCGGGTTCACGCTGCTGCGCTGCAGCTCCGTGCCGACCGAGATCGCACGGTGGGCCGAGAGGTACCAGTTGTCCTTGTGGCCCGCTTGGACCGTCGCCGGGTTGACGACGCGAGTGTTGTCGGTGTGGCCGGCGACCATCAGCTCGTAGCCGCTGGCGACGCCGGAGTTGAGGATCGACGAGAAGCGCGAGATGACTTCCTTGGCCTTGGGGGTCAGTTGATCCTGGCCGGTGGCGAAGGTGACGTCGCTCTTGAACTTCACGATGCCGCGCTGCGCGTCGAAGCTGACGAGGTCGGGGTTCTGGGCCGCGAACGCGCTGAGCTCGTTGCTCAAAGCCTCGGGGAGCGCCATCCCGCTGCCGACCTTGCCGACGGCGTCGGCGTAGCGGCGGTTGAGCTCATCGATCGTCTTCTGAAGCTCGGCGTTCGTCTGCGTCAGGTTCAGGATCATGGCTTCCTTGCCGCCCTGGCCCTGGCCGAAGAGCGCGATCTGCTGGCGCAGCGCGTCCGCCTCGCTCTTGGCGCTGCTCGCCTGGTTCTGCGCGGCGCCGAGCTGCTCGGCGAGCCGATCGCGATCGAGCTTGAGCGCGTTGTACTTTTCCTGGGAAACGGCGCAGCCGGTGGTGAGCGTGGTGAGCAGTGACGCTGCAACAAGACCGACGAGCCGATGGTGCATCCGTGCCATGCGAAGCCTCCGTGCGATTTAGATGTGTGTGGGCAACGCGCCGGGCGCGTGTGTGAAGCCCATCATCCCCGAACATCGGACCCGATTGTCAACCCCGGTCGGAAACGCTCCGGCTCAGGCGACTGCCCGCGAGTCCAACAATGCTGACAGTGTGCCGGGGAAATGTCGGAATTCAAGGGGTCAGTGGAAAAAAGCGCAAAAATTGCAGGAAGTTGGAACCGCAGATGAACGCAGATAAACGCAGATGAAATTCAGATTTCACATCTGAGATTTCTGAATCATCTGCGTTCATCCGCGTTCATCTGCGGTTCATTCATTCTTCCAGCTTTCACTATCGCGCCGACTTGCCGACGAGCAGTCCGACGATTCCGAAGATCAGCGCCAGGCCCAGGCCGATGCCGAAGACGACGAGGAAGCCCTGCTCCGTCAGCGTCTTCACGAGGCCCGGTCGCGTGCCGACGACGGCGGAGGTGAGGACCAGGGCGCCGACGAGGAGGAAGAGGGACGCCGCCAGCGCCGCCGCGCCGACGGCGCCGGCGGTGGTGTCGCGGGCTTCGACGGTGACGAGCCCCGCGCGGGC